>NZ_VRUT01000074.1:0-23638 GCF_008039465.1 Methylobacterium sp. WL120
GCTGCGGAGCGCCGGGCGGCGGTCGCCGAACGGGTCGAGCAGGTCGGCGTCGGGGGCGCGGTTGCCGAAGGCGTCGCCGGCCACGTCGGCGCCGTCCTCGGTCCCCGAGAGGTCGCCGTCCTCCGCGTCCGGCCGCATCGCGTAGGCGTTCTCGCGCGGCAGCAGCTTGTACTGCGTGTCGGCCATGCGGCCGTCGGCGGCCTTGCGGAAGTGCTCGGTGAACCCGCCGCCCGCGACGCGCTGCCCGCTGCGCGGGTCGATCGAGACGTCGACGAGCATCTGACGCGCCTCGGGGGAGGGCGGGGCGAGCGGGGTCTTGGCCACCCCGTTGGCCCAGGCCGCCTGGAAGATCGCCGACGCGATCGGCACGGAGACGTGGCCGCCGGTCTGGCCGCGGCCGAGCGTCTTGCGGGTGCCGTCGGCGTTGTCGTAGCCGACCCAGACCACCACCGTGACCTCGTTGGTGAACCCGGCGAACCACGCGTCGTTCTCGTTCTCCGAGGTGCCGGTCTTGCCGGCGACGAACTGCGAGACCCGCGACAGGGCCGCCGCGGTGCCGTGGTTGGTCACGCCCTGGAGCATGGTCTTGAGTTGGTAGAACGCCACCCGGTCGGCCGAGCCGATCCGCACCGGCTCGCGGGCGGCGTGGGCGTAGACGGGCGTGCCGTCGCGCTCGACCCCTTCGAGGGCGTAGGGCGCGGTGCGCGCGCCCTCGTTGGCGACCGCGGCGTAGAAGCCGGCGAGATCGATCATCCGCACCGGCTGGGCGCCGAGCACGAACGGATAGTACGGCTCGCAGGCCGCGTAGATCTGCGCCTCCAGCGCGATGTCGCAGACGCGCTTGAGGCTGGCCGGCGCCTTGTCCGCGATGCCGCCCTGGAGCAGGCGGGCGGTGACGAGGTTCTTCGAGAATTCCAAGCCCCGCCGCAAGGTCGTCGGCCCGGAGCCGCCGCCGTCGTAGTTCTTCGGTGACCAGCTGTCGCCGACCCCGCCGATCGGAGGCAGGGTCACGGGCGCGTCCATCACCAGGGTGTTGGGCTGGAGCCCGGCGTTGAGGGCCGCGAGGTAGGTCAGCGGCTTCAGGGTCGAGCCCGGCTGGCGCACCGCCTGCGTCACGCGGTTGAGCTGGCTCGCCGGATAGGAGAACCCGCCGGCCATCGCCAGGATGCGCCCCGTTCGGTTCTCCAGCACCAGAGCCGCACCCTGCACGGACGGCTTCACCCGGATCTCGGCACGAAGGCCCTTCTCGTCACGAGGCCCCTTGCCCTCGCGCAGCTTCACCCGGACGACGTCGTAGGGCTGCAGCTTGCCCCGCGCGATGCCGGGATCGAGCGACGCGACGCGGCCGTCGCCGAGCCCGACCTTCACGCCGTTGCGGCCGGTCTCCAGCACCACGGCGAGCGGCCAGCGCACGTCGTAGAGCACCGGCCGGGCGCTCTCGAGCGCGCGCAGCCACACGGGCTTCCCGGCCGGCGCGGCGACGGTCGCCTTCCCGCGCGCCGGCCTGCCGACGGGCGCCTTCGCCTCGGCAGGCTTGATCTCGGCAGGCTTGATCTCTGTAGGTTTGGCCTCCGCACCGGTGACGCCCGGCAGCGATTGCGGCGCGGCCTCGGGGGCGGGGACCGCCGCCTGGAGCTTGCGCACGCTCTCGGTGAGGTTGAACTCCGGCCCCGGATAGGTCTGGCGCCCGGTGCCGCGCTCGTAATTCGCCAGCCCGTCCTGCAACGCACCCTCGACCGCCCGCTGCAGCCCGGCGTTGATCGTCGAGCGCACGGTTAAGGAGTGGGCGGTGAGCGAATCCAGCCCGGCGAAGGTGCGGGCCTCGCGGGTGAGGTGGTCGACCACGTAGAACCCGGAATCGCGCCGCGCGGTCTCGACCGGCTTCAGCCCGAGGTCGGAGGCGACGGCCGCCGCCATCTCGGCCTCGGTGATCGCCCCCTCCTCCTTGAGGCGGGCGAGGACGTAGGCGCGGCGCTCGCGGGCCCGCTCGGGGTACTTGTCGGGGCTGTAGAAGTTCGGCCCCTTGGGCATGCCGGCGAGCAACGCCGCCTCGGGCAGGGTGAGTTGCCCGACCGACTTCCCGAAATAGCTCCTGGCGGCCATCTCGATGCCGTAGGCGCCGCGGCCGAGATAGATCCCGTTGAGGTAGAGCCCGAGGATCTGCGGCTTGCCGAGGATGCGCTCCAGGCGGGAGGCGACGATCATCTCGCGGATCTTGCGCTCGTAGGTGACGTCGTCGCCCACCGAGAGGTTCTTCACCACCTGCTGCGTGATGGTCGAGCCGCCGGCCGGCCGGCCGGGGGCGGCGAGGTTGCCGATGAAGGCGCGGATCACGCCCCGCTCGTCGATGCCGTGGTGGCTCTCGAAGCGCTTGTCCTCGGCGGCGATGAAGGCTTGTCGGACCAGCGGCGGCACGTCGGCGATCGGCACGACGAGGCGGCGGCCGTTCGGCTCGAAGGTCTCGGCGAAGGGCTTCCCCGAGGCGTCGAGGATGCGGGTCATGCCCGGCAGCGCCTTGTCGCGCAGGGCCTCGGCGGTCGGCAGGTCGGTGGTCGCGCGGTTGTAGAACTCGATCACCTCGCGGGCGTCGAACGGCGAGCCCTTCGGGTTCTCGCCCTTGCAGAACTGCTTGTAGCTCGTATTCAGCTCGCCGATGTCGAGCCCGTGCAGGATCTTGGGCGCCGCCGGCCCGGCCACGGCCGTCGGGTCCTCCATCGCGGTGGAGATCAGCTCGTCGAGGTTGATGTCCTCGATGTCGAAGGCCTTTCGCATGTGCGCGCAGCCGTCGCGCAGGATCTGAACGACCTGCGGACCGTCCACGGCCGGGTCGAACTGGGTCTTCAGCGCCTCGGGCTTGGTCGTGACCTGGCTCAGCGTCAGGGCGGTCGCAAACAGCTTGATCAGGATGGTGTTCATGCGATCCGGGGCACCGGCACGGCTGGGTTTCTCAGCGCACGCCGACCTTTGGCGCGGGCGGCTGAACAGGGCGTGCACAACGCGGCTGTTTTAAGGAGCCTCCCAGGCTCGGGGCTTGCGTGCGGCCGCGTATTGACGCCTCGTATGGACACGTTACGGTGAGGTGCGATGTTCGAGTGGGACGAGGCCAAGCGCCGGACGAATCTGCTCAAGCATCGGCTCGACTTCCGAGATGCGGCCGCCCTCTTCGATGGCAGACCGCGGCGAGAGACGCCAGTTCACGGTCGCGATCCTGGACGACCTGTTCGTCACCCTGATCTGGACATGGCGGAGCGAGACGCGGCGAGCGATCTCGATGAGGAGAGCACGCAATGGAGAGCGGGAAGCGTATCGTCAGCTATCCCTCCGCGGAACTGAAGGCGATGGTTGAGCGCGGGGAGAGCGAGACCGACTGGGAGGCCGTGAAGGCCATGACCGATGCCGAGGTCGAGGCCGCGATCGCGTCCGATCCCGACGAGGCGGGGCGGGAGATCGACTGGAGCAAGGCGGTCTTCCACCCCGAGTCGCGCAAGAAACCGATGACGATCCGGCTCGACGCCGACGTGCTGGCCTTCTTCCAGGGCCAGGGACGCGGGTACCAGACCCGGATCAACGCCGTGCTGCGCGCCTACATGGAACACGCGCGGAAGTAGCCGTCCGTCCGTCCGTTCCGTCGCCGCGCCCGGACGCCGCGGCCCCTTCGACCCCGACGAGGGCCACGCGCATGATCAACGACCTCTGGTACAAGAACGCGGTGATCTACTGCCTGTCGGTCGGCACCTTCATGGATGCCGACGGGGACGGGATCGGCGATTTCGCCGGGCTGGAGCGGCGGCTCGACTATCTCCAGGGGCTCGGCGTCACCGCGGTCTGGCTGATGCCGTTCCAGCCCTCGCCGAAGCGCGACGGCGGCTACGACATCGCCGACCATTACGGGGTCGACCCGGCCTACGGCTCGCTCGGCGACTTCGTCGCCTTCACCCACGCCGCCAAGCAGCGCGGCCTGCGGGTGCTGATCGACCTCGTGGTCAACCACACCTCGGACCAGCACCGCTGGTTCCAGTCCGCCCGCTCCGACCCGGATTCGCCCTACCGCGACTGGTACGTCTGGTCGAAGGAGAAGCCGGCCACGGCCTCCGAGGGCATGGTGTTTCCCGGTGTCCAGAAGACGACCTGGACCTGGGACGCGCAGGCCAAGGCCTACTACTTCCACCGCTTCTTCGACTTCCAGCCCGACCTGAACACGGCCAACCCCGCGGTGCTGGCCGAGATCCTGAAGATCATGGGGTTCTGGATCGAGCTCGGGGTCTCGGGCTTCCGCATGGACGCGGTGCCCTTCGTCATCGCGCGCAAGGGCGCCGACGTGGCGGGTGCGCCGACCGAGCAGTTCGACATGCTGCGCGACTTCCGCGAGTTCCTGCAATGGCGCAAGGGCGACGCGATCATCCTGGCCGAGGCCAACATCCTGCCCAAGCAGGACCTCGACTACTTCGGCGACGACGCCGACCGCATGCACATGATGTTCAACTTCCAGATCAACCAGGCGACGTTCTACGCGCTGGCCGGCCACGACGCGCGGCCGCTGGCCAAGGCGATCGAGCGGACGAAGCCGCGCCCGCTCTCGTGCCAGTGGGGCATCTTCCTGAGGAACCACGACGAGCTCGACCTCGGCCGCCTGACCGAGAAGCAGCGCCAGACCGTCTTCGAGGAATTCGGCCCCGAGAAGGGGATGCAGCTCTACGACCGCGGCATCCGCCGCCGCTTCGCGCCGATGCTCGACGGCGACCCGCGCCGCATCCGCCTGGCCTACTCGCTGATGTTCACCCTGCCCGGCACGCCGGTGCTGCGCTACGGCGACGAGATCGGCATGGGCGACGACCTGTCCCTGAAGGAGCGCGACTGCGCCCGCACGCCGATGCAGTGGACCCCCGAGGCCCAGGGCGGCTTCACCCGGTCGGCGACGCCGACCATGCCGCCGATCGACCACGGCCCCTACGGCTACGCCCACGTCAACGTCGCCGACCAGCGCCACGACCCGGGCTCGCTCCTCAACTGGATGCAGAGCATCATCCGCCTGCGCAAGGAGGCGCCGGAGATCGGCTGGGGCGACGTCACCGCCCTCGAGACCGGCCGGCCGGCGGTGCTGGCGCTCCGCTACGACTGGCGCGGCAACGCGGTCCTGTGCGTGCACAACCTCGGGCCCGGCCCGACCGAGCTCGCTCTCGACACCGGCGTCGCCGCGCCGGACGGCCTCGTGCTCGTCGACCTGCTCACCGGCGCGCGGAGCGAGGCGGACGAAGACGGGCGCCACTGCCTCTACCTGGAGGGCTACGGCTACCACTGGTTCCGGGTCGGCGGCCTCGACGCGCTCCTGAAGCGCAAGCCGACCTGAGGGGCGCGGACGCCTCGCGCTTGCGCCCCCGGCAGGGTAGGGGGGAGCACGAAGCGAGATGCCGATGCCCCGACGCCCCCCTCTTTCGCCCGATGCGACCATCGCGGACGTGCTGCCCGACCTGGAGGACGGCGAGGCCTACCTTCGCGCCGTGCTCGCCACCATGCGGATGTGCCAGAAGCATTTCGGCGACGCCGCGGTGCGGATCGGCGTCACCGCCAAGGGCGGACCGCCCTCGTACCGGATCGACCGCCCGGCGCCGGACGGCGCGGAGGGGCGGGTGCTGTTCGGCGCCTATGGCGGCCGGTCGCACGACCGCTTCACCCAGGTGAACACCGCCGAGACCCGCTGGAGCAGCCGGGCGCTCGGCATGGCCGAGATGCTGGCGCTCCACGACGGGTTCCGCCGGCCGAAGGGCGGCGCGTCAGAGTAAGGCGCCGGGCGCGCGTCAGAACCGCAGCCGCATCCCGGTCATGAAGGTCCGCGGCGGCCCGGCGAAGATCGCCCCGCTCGTGCCGGCCAGGACGGCGCGGCCGTTCTGCAGGCCGGTGACGGCGTTGAGGGAATTGGCGAGCGGGTTGGCGGCGCCGACAGTGGCCGTGTCGAACACGTTGCGGACCTCGCCGTAGAGGTCGAGGCGCCGGGCGTAGCCGACGAGCGCCGTCGCGTAGTGGACGTTGAGGTTCAGGACCGCGAAGCCCGGCACCCGCAGCAGGTTGGCGTTGTCGAGGAAGAAGCCGTCCTGCATCACCGCTTCGGCGTAGGCGCCGAGGCCGGCGAGCGGCCCGGCCGGCACGTCGTAGCCGATCCGGGCGAGGACCTGGTGCTCCGGCACCCCGACGATGCGATTGCCGGCCCGGTCGAACGCGGCGGCGAAGGCGCCGGCCGCCAGTCGCTCGACGAAGCGGGTGTAGACCTGGGCGTCGAAGCTGTAGGCCAGCGTCCCCCGCCAGCCCGAGCCGAGGGCCGCCTCCGCTCCGAGCTCGATGCCGCGGTGCTCGGAGGCCGGCACGTTGAAGGTGTAGGACAGGAGCCCCGCCCCCGGGGATTGGCCGACCAGCTCGTTGCGGAAGAACTCGTAGAATCCGGTGAGGCTGACGCGCACGCCCGCCAGCGGCGACCATTCCGCGCCGAGGTCGAAGCCGAGGTTCTCCTGGGGCCGGAGCCCGGTGTTCGAGCCGGGGATGCCGGCCGGCGTGACGAACAGGTTGCCCACCGACGGGGTCGCGTAGCCGGTGGCGACCCGCCCGCGCAGGGTCCAGTCCGCATCCGGCCGGTAGACGAGGACGAGCTCGGGCGCGACGTTGACGTAGGCCGGGTCGACCGGGGTGACCGCGGAGGCGGCGCCGGCCTCCGTGTAGGCGAAGATGGTGTTGCGCCCGGAGATCGCGGTGCGCGTCGCGCCGACCCCGAGCACGGCGGTCCAGCGGTCGGACACGGCGATCTCGGCCCGCGCCCGGCCGCCGAGGTTCTCCTGCGTCGCCTCCTGCAGGCCGACCAGCGCGCCGAGCCGCGGGCCGCCGAAGGCCGCCCGGTTGAAGGTCGGCGCGCGGATGTCGATGGTGTCGTAGCCCAAGGCCAGGAAGCCGGTGGCGGCGAGCCCGAACAGCTCGCCGCGCCGGGTCAGGTCGGCGGCGAGGTTGAGCGACGGCAGGCTGGCGCGGCCGGCCTGCACGTAGAACCGCTGGTCGTAGGAGCGCGCGTCGTAGCCGGCCTGGACGCGCCAGGTCGTCTGCGCGTCCACGTCGTGCTCCCAGCGCCCGGCGACGACCGTGCGGCGGTCGTCGCGCCCGAACCCGCCCTCGTCGGCGGTCACCGCCACGGTGCGGCCGGAGACGCCGTTGCGCAGGAGCGCGACCGTCGCGCAGCCGGACGCGGCGGCGGACGCGGTCTCGCAGCCGCGCTGGTACGGGTTGAGGGTGAACTGGTTCAGCGACGCGCGCACCGGCAGCCCGGCGGAGACGTGGTTGTCGATCACCTTGAGGGTGAAGCGGTCGTCCGCGCTCGGCGTCCAGCTCGCCAGCAGGTTCACGGTCTGGGTGTCGAAGCTCGAATGGCCCTGGTAGCCGTCGCCGCGCGCGTCGCTGGAGAACAGGCTGATCTCGAACGGGCCGCTCGCCTGGCCGACGGCGAAGGCGCTGTTCACGACGCCGAAGCTGCCGGCGTCGACCGCGACCTCGTAGCCGTCGATCTCCCGGCCGGTGCGGGTGCGGAACGCCAGCGCGCCGCCGCTGGCGTAGTTGCCGAACAGCGCCGATTGCGGCCCGCGGAACACGTCGATGCGGGAATAGGCGCGGGGGTCCGACAGGTCGAAGCGCGAGGCGCCGTCGGCTTGCGTCACCAGGAACCCGTCCTCCAGCACCACCATGTTGCGGGTGATTCCGGTGGAGCGGGCGTTGTTGCCGCGGATCGAGATCACCACGTCGCGGCCGCCGAGCCCCTGGCGGACGGTGACGCCGGGGCTGTTGGCGAGCACCGCGCCGATCGTCGTCGGCGGCCGGTCGTCGATCGTGCCGTCGCGGCCGACCGACGTCACCACCTGGCCGACCGGGTTCTCGATCGGAGCCGGCGCCGACCCGGGCGGAGCGGATACGCCGAAGGTGCGGGCCAGGAGGGCGCGGCTCGCGCCGGCGGGGGCCTCGCTCGTCACCGTCAGAGTGTCGAGGGTGACGCCGTCCTCGGCCCGCTCCCGGGCCGCCGCCGCGGACGGGAGCTGGGCCAGGGCCAGCGCCAGGGCCGGCGCGATCCGCCGGGCGCGGGCGCTTGGCCCCGGATGCCGGAACGCCCTCATTCGACGCGCGGCGCGGCCGGCGGCCGTGCGGCGGCGTCGAGGAGTGCGGGCGGCACGGACACAGGCACGGGCGGATCCGCGGGACGACATAGGATTGCGCACAAGGTTGTATCGGTTGCGCGGTCAACCAACCAGCGGAGTCCGGCGGGGCGCCGGTGAATCGGCCCAGCCGTCGCATTTCGGATACAAGCGTCCGTGGGGTGCGGCTCGATCCGATACGGGCTAGAACGTGTGGACCTCGCGCCCTCCAGTTTCGTGAACGGACGACCATGCCAGGCACGCCCCGCGTCGGGATCATCCCGGTGACGCCCTTCCAGCAGAACTGCACCCTGATCTGGGACGCGGCGACCAAGGTCGGCGCCGTCGTCGACCCCGGCGGCGACCTCGACCGGATCGAGGCGGCCATCGCCGAGCAGGGCGTGCGCGTGGAGAAGATCCTGCTGACGCACGGGCACATCGACCATGCCGGCGGCGCGGCCGAGCTGCGCGAGCGCCTGGGCGTGCCGATCGAGGGCCCGCACGAGGCCGACCGCTACCTGCTCGACTCGCTGCCCGAGACCGGCGCCAACTACGGCATCGACGGCGCCCGCGTCGTGACGCCGGACCGCTGGCTCGACGAGGGCGACGCGGTCACCGTCGGCCCGCTGGCCTTCGACATCCTGCATGCGCCGGGACATTCGCCCGGCAGCGTGGTCTTCGTCAGCCGCGATGCGCGCTTCGCGCTGGTCGGCGACGTGGTGTTCAAGGGCTCGGTCGGACGCACCGACCTGCCGGGCGGCAACCACGACCAGCTCATCCGCGCGATCAAGGAAAAGGTGCTGCCGCTCGGCGACGACCTCGCCTTCATCCCCGGCCACGGCCCCACCGGGACGCTCGGCGAGGAACGGGTCTCGAACCCGTTCCTGCAGGGTTGAGCGCGATGGAACAGCGCCCCCTCGGCCGCTCCGGCCTCGCCGTCGCCCCCCTGTGCCTCGGCGCCAACGTCTTCGGCTGGACGGCCGACGAGACCACGTCGTTCGCGATCCTCGACCGCCTGGTCGAGGCGGGCCTGAACTTCGTCGACACGGCCGACGTCTACTCGCGCTGGGCGCCCGGTCATGCCGGCGGCGAGTCGGAGGCGGTGATCGGGCGCTGGTTCGCCGCGCGCGGCCTGCGCGACAGGATCGTGCTGGCGACCAAGGTCGGCATGGACATGGGCGAGGGCCGCACCGGCCTTGCGCCCGCGCGCATCGCCGAGGCCTGCGAGGCGTCGCTGCGCCGGCTGCGGACCGACCGGATCGACCTGTACCAGTCGCATGCGGACGACGCGGCGACCCCGCAGGAGGAGACGCTGCGCGCCTACGAACGCCTGATCCAGGCGGGCAAGGTCCGGGCGGTCGGCGCCTCGAACTTCTCGGCCGTTCGCCTGCGCGAGGCGCTGGCGATTTCGGAGCGCGAGGGCCTGCCGCGCTACGAATGCCTGCAGCCCGATTACAGCCTCGCCGAGCGCGGCTACGAGGCCGATCTCGAGCCCCTGTGCCGCGAGGCGGGGCTCGGCGTCATCGGCTACTTCTCGCTGGCGGCCGGCTTCCTCACGGGCAAGTACCGCTCGGCGGAATCCGCCGCCGGCCGCGCCCGCGAGAACCGGGTTTCCAAGTACCTGACGCCGAAGGGCTTTGCGCTGCTGGGCGTCCTCGACGCGGTCGCCGCCGAGCACGACGCCACCCCGGCGCAGGTGGCGCTCGCCTGGATCATGGCCCGGCCCGGCGTCACCGCGCCGATCGCCAGCGCGACCTCGACGGCCCAGCTCGACGAGCTCGTCGGCGCCGTGACCCTGCGGCTTTCGCCGGACGCGGTCGCCCGGCTCGACGTGGCGACGGCGGGCGGGATTCAGGTCTAACCCGGCGTTAACGCGGCGCGGTCAGAACACGGGAACGAGCTTGGCCGTGCGTGCCCGGAAACGATGCAATTTCAAGGCGGAACGCCTATATGGGGCGGACTGATCGAATCGCAGGCGGGGCTGCTCCCAAGCGGGCGCCGGACCCTCGCGCTCAGACCCGCCTGCCCGAGGACCTTGATGTCTGACCAGAACCCGAACGACCCGTCCCAGGGCGCCGTGCCACCCGCCGAGTTCGTCGACGCCTACGGCGCGGAATCGATCCGCGTGCTCAAGGGCCTCGATGCGGTGCGCAAGCGCCCAGGCATGTATATCGGCGACACCGACGACGGCTCTGGCCTCCACCACATGGTCTACGAGGTGGTGGACAACGCCATCGACGAGGCGCTGGGGGGGCACGCCGACCTCGTCACCGTGACGCTGAACGCCGACGGCTCCTGCACCGTCTCGGACAACGGCCGCGGCATCCCGGTGGACATCCACAAGGAGGAGGGCGTCTCGGCGGCCGAGGTCATCATGACCCAGCTGCACGCCGGCGGTAAGTTCGACCAGAACTCCTACAAGGTCTCGGGCGGCCTGCACGGCGTCGGCGTCTCGGTCGTCAACGCCCTGTCGCAATGGCTGCGCCTGCGCATCTGGCGCAACGGCAAGGAGCACACGATGGAGTTCCGCCACGGCGACGCCGTGGCTCCGCTCAAGGTGGAGGGCCCCGGCGAGGGGCGTAAGGGAACCGAGGTCAGCTTCCTGCCCTCGACCGACACCTTCACGATGATCGAGTTCGACTTCGCGACGCTGGAGAAGCGCCTGCGCGAGCTCGCCTTCCTCAATTCCGGCGTCCGGATCGTGCTCACCGACGCGCGCCACGCCGAGCACCGGCGCGAGGAGCTGTACTACGAGGGCGGGATCGAGGCGTTCGTGCGCTACCTCGACCGCTCGCGCAAACCCATCGACGGGGTCAGCAAGCCGGTGATGGTGCGCGCCGAGCGCGACGGCATCCGCGTCGAGGTGGCGTTGTGGTGGAACGACTCGTTCAACGAGACCGTGCTGCCCTTCACCAACAACATCCCGCAGCGCGACGGCGGCACCCACATGGCGGGCTTCCGCGCCGCGCTGACCCGCCAGGTCACCGGCTACGCGGAATCCTCCGGCATCGCCAAGCGCGAGAAGATCACCCTCACCGGCGAGGATTGCCGCGAGGGCCTGACCGCAGTGATCTCGGTGCAGGTGCCGGACCCGAAGTTCTCGTCCCAGACCAAGGACAAGCTCGTCTCCTCCGAGGTGCGCCCGGCGGTGGAGAACGTGCTCAACGAGGGCCTGTCTAACTGGCTCGAGGAGAACCCGTCCCAGGCCCGCTCGGTGATGAGCAAGGTGATCCTGGCCGCCTCCGCCCGCGAGGCCGCGCGCAAGGCCCGCGAGACCGTGACCCGCAAGGGCGCGCTCGACATCGCCTCGCTGCCGGGCAAACTCGCCGACTGCCAGGAGCGCGACCCGAGCAAGTGCGAGATCCTGCTGGTCGAGGGCGACTCGGCCGGCGGCTCGGCCAAGCAGGGCCGCGACCGGACGTTCCAGGCGGTGCTGCCGCTGCGGGGCAAGATCCTCAACGTGGAGCGCGTGCGCGCCGACCGGATGCTGGGCTCGGCCGAGATCGGCACGCTGATCACCGCGTTGGGGGCCGGGATCGGGCGGTCCTCGACCGACCGCGAGGGCTTCAACCCGGACAAGCTGCGCTACCACCGCATCATCATCATGACCGACGCGGACGTGGACGGCTCGCACATCCGCACCCTGCTGCTGACCTTCTTCTTCCGGCAGATGCCGGAGCTGATCGAGCGCGGGCACCTCTACATCGCCCAGCCGCCGCTCTACAAAGCCGAGCGCGGCCGCAAGGCGCTCTACCTCAAGGACGAGCGCGCGCTCGAGGACTACCTGATCGACCAGGGCGTCGAGGGCGCGACGCTGACGCTGGCGTCGGGCGCCGCGTTCGGCGGGCCGCAGCTCAAGACCCTGGTCGAGGAGGCCCGCGCCTTCCGCGGCATCCTGCTGAACCTCCACATCCGCTACGACCGCTCGGTCGTCGAGCAGGCGGTGCTGGCCGGCGCGTTCCGGCCGGAGGCGGCCGAGCATGCCGGCGAGGCCGAGGTGCTGGCCGACGTGACGGCCAAGCGCCTCGACGCCATCGCCGACGACATCGAGCAGGGCTGGCAGGGCGAGGCGGCCGACGGCGGCTACGTCTTCGGGCGGACTCTGCGCGGCGTGCGCCAGGTCGCGACGCTGGACGCCGGCCTGATCGCCTCGCAGGAGGCGCGGCGCCTGGTCGACCGCGCCGACGCGCTCCGCGAGATCTACGGCGAGCCGGTGACGTTCTCGCGCAAGGGCGAGTCGACGGTCCTGCACGGGCCGGCCGCCCTGTTCGAGGCGGTGATGGCCTTCGGCCGCAAGGGGCTGCAGCTCCAGCGCTACAAAGGCTTGGGCGAGATGACCGCGCAGCAGCTCTGGGAGACGACGCTCGACCGCGACATCCGCTCGCTGCTCCAGGTGAAGGTCAAGGATACCGAGGAGGCCGGCGACCTCTTCGTCAAGCTGATGGGCGACGTGGTCGAGCCCCGCCGCGAGTTCATCCAGGAGAACGCGCTGAGCGTGGCGAACCTCGACGTGTAAGACTTATCCAGGGTGCGGCGGCGGTCGAACCACGGAACGCCGCAGGTTCGCCGAGATGTCTCGGCGTGGCCGCACTCTTCAGATCTGAAAGCGATCCCGCCTTTTCCACAGGAGAATAAGTCTCTCGTCGAGCAAGTCATAACCTTGCTCAGCGTCGGTCGGACGTTTTGACTTGGGAAAACTTGAATGTTGGCAATGCCTTTCTCTGATATTGCATGCGCCGTTTCGTCGAAAATTTACTGTCATGCTTTTTAATTTGTAGAAAAAGTGCTAGCTATGCGCGGCAGAAGGCTCGCAACGGGCCGGCATGCCGTGGAGAAGTGTCGCTGCGATGGCTTGGACGTCCTTCCGAAACGTGCTGTCGCCGACACCGCCCGCTCCCTCGCCTTCCCCCTCGCCCCAGCGCGAGGCGTCCGAACGGGCTGCCCGGGCCGATCGAGGCCTGCCGCAGGCCGACGTCCGCGCCGCCGCCTCCACCGAGCGCGCCAAGCCCAAGTCGGAAACCCTCCGCTCCTCGCTCGACTCGATCGGCCAGCGCGACGAGATCGTCCGGCAGCGGATCGAGGCGATGGTCGATCGCCTGGACGACCTCCGCACGCTGCAGGACGACTTCTCGTCGATCCTCGAGCCGATCATCAGCATCAGCGACGAACTCCCGCGCGCCAGCATGCGCATCGCGGAACTCGAGACGTCGCTGGCCCAGGAATTCCAGTCCGGACGCACGATCCGCCTCGAAGTCGCAGAGCTGTCGACGCGCATCTCGACCCTGGCGGGCGAACTGTCGGATGCGCTGGCCCGCGCGAGCCGGGCCGAGGATCATCTGCAGGCCGGGGAGGCGACGGTGGCCACGCAACGCGTGGAACTGCGCGACAAGACGCTCGCCATCGAGAACCTGGACCGTCAACTGTTCGCGGAGATCGAGCAGACCAAGGCCCTGACCGGCGAGAACAAGGCGCTTCGCCTGGAGGCTCAGGCCGCTGACAGCGCCCTCGCGCGATCGGAACACGATCTGCTGGGCGCCCGGGAGAGCCTGAGTGCCTTGGAGCAGGAAAGCCGTAGGCTCCAGGGGCTGAGCGAGGAGCAGGCCGGGCAGCTCTCGGAGCTGGCGGCCCGGCACCGGAACCTGGAAGGGATCGCGGAGGGCGAACGGCAGCGCCTGCGCGCCGTCGAAGCCCAGCTCGCCGCCGAGACGGCTTTGCGCGAGCGCAACGAGGCGCAGCACGAAGCCGAGATGACGACGCTGCGCACCGAGCGTGCGGGCTTGGCGATGAAGCTGGAGGCGGCGACCAACCGGGCCGATTCCCATGAGCAGCTGCTCACGCAATCGCGCAATCAGCTGCGCGAGAAGGACGAGGCGCATCGCATCGCCGACCGCAACTTCAAGGAGGCGAGCATCGCCCGCACGACCGCGGAACGGCGCCTCGACTCCCTCCAGAGCGATCTGGCCCGTCAGACGGAACGCTTCCTCGAGATGCAGCGCCTGCGCGCGGAACTCGATGCGCGATGCGACATGCTCAGCAAGGCGCTGGCCGCGAAGGATGCCGCCCTGGAGCAGGCAGGCGTGCGCAACGCGGCCCTCACCGAGCGGATCGAGCAGATCGTTCATCGCCAGGAAGCCGCACGGACGGAGTTCGAGACGACGACGCGCCGCCTGACGGAGGATCTCCAGAACGAGCGCTCGGAACGCGCCCTCGTGCAGGGCGCGCTGGACATCGCCCGGGAGACCCGGGTCACGCTCCAGAAGCAGTACGAGGCCCTCAAGCGCTCCGGGCGCGGCTGGCGCGGCATGGAGGAGGACATGGGGCGGCCGGGCCCCGATGCCGCCCCGCAGGAACCGAGCAACGTGCGTCCGTTCCTGCATCCGGACCAAGCCAGCTAGCGTTCTTTCCGCGGACGTGGACGCCGGTCCTGCGAAAGAAAGCACGTCATAACAGAGACCTAGAGCCGCTCCCGCTTGCAGCGCGACAAGGAACGGCTCTATCCCCAACCGATCATCCGGGAATTCGCCATGTCCGACACTGCTCAAAAGGATGCGTCGTCGTCTTCGGGGTCCGCGATGATGCTGCGCGCGTGGCAGGTCAACGCGGGCAAGCCGGGCGAGAAGATCGTCAGCCTTCTGCCGTCGTTCGAGAACACGGCGGGCGGCGAGGCGGCGGGCGCGCCCGAAGGGGGCGGCGCCCCCCTGCGCGAATGGTCCTCCGCCATCGATCTCATCCAGGAGGCCAGCGAGGCGATCCGCATCGGCGAGCAGAGAGCCGCCGAACTGGAAGCGCAGCTCAACCACGTGGTCACGCAGGCCTCCGAGGAGATGCGTCGCCTCAACCAGCAGATCGCGGCCGGGGAACAGAAGTTGGCGCGCGCGGAGGAACGGGCCCGCCTCGCCGAGACCCGCGCCGGCGACGCCGAGGCGCGGGCTGGTGACGCCGAGGCCTGGCTGGTGCGCCTGCACGATGCGGTGTTCGCGGCCTTCGGCCAGAGGAAGGCGCAGGAAACGGATTCGTCGCACGCCGACGCCGCCGGCTGAGCGAGCCCCCCGCCTGTGTCGGATTTCATGGTGTCGGACAATTCGAAGGCCGGAAAGAGCGGCTCCGTCGTCCTCTACGTGCCTTCGCGATCGGCGGGGTTCGATCCCGAAACGGCGCTCAGGCTCATCGCCCAGGCCAGCGAGGGCATGCAGAGCCTCGAGGCATGGCGGCAGACCATCCAGATCCAGGCCAACAAGCTGGTGTATCAAGTCCAGCGGGAACGCGAGGCGTTCGCGGCGGACATCGACGCATTGAACTACGAGATCGTCGTGTTGCGCCGGGAGGTTACCGAACTTCAGGCCGCCCTCACCGAGGCGAGGATCGCGAAGGACGCCTCGGCGATGCAGTGCGAGGCGGCCAGGACCCGAGCCGCGGATGCGGACCGGAAGACCCTCGCCGCGGAAGAGCGGGCGCAGACCGCCGAGGACTGGCTCGTGCGCCTTCAGGGCATCATCAGCGACGAGTTTTCCGCATCCTGAAGGTTCCCCTCGGCGCCGATCGCCCCGGACCCTCGGGATCGCTTCACCGGGTCTGCGTGTCGCCCTTCGCGGGCTTGGTGTTCGAAGACTCGGTGTTCGAAGACTCGGCCTTCAGGCAGGCATAGGTTCGCCTGAGCCAGATCTGCGCTTCGGCTTCCGCGGCCACCGCGATGGCGGCGCGATCCTCCGCAAGCCGCGCCCGCGCCTCGGCCTGCCGAAGCCGCTCCTCCGCCCCGTCGGCGCGCAGGCTGGCCGCCACGGCCGCGGCTTCGGCGGTGTGGGCTCGCCGCTCGGCCTCCTCCGTCTGATCAAGGCTGCGGCGGATCATCGCCCGCGCGTGCCGGGACATCGCCTGCGCGACGTCGTGCATCCGGCGAAGGTGCGCGCCGGCCTCGCGGATCTGCGCGATGGCCGACGGCCAATCGACCACCTGACCCGGTCCGGACGGTCCGCCCGCGACCTCCGGAGCCGCGAACAGAGGAACGACCGTGTTCGCCGCCGTCGCATCGGCCGCGACCCTCGAACGGCCGCGCCCGGCCTCGGCCGCCCGGACATCCGGCTCATCCGCCATCGGCGCGGCCGCGGGACGTCGCGCGACAGGGGCCATCAGGCACTCCGCTTCAGGTCCGGATCCAGGCCGAACTCGCTCGCGATCGTGTCGTAGACGCGGGACAGCCAGTCCTCGGCGATGCGCGCCCGCTCCTCCGCCGCAGCCACCCGCTCGTCCGCGGCCCTGAGCAGGGCATCGGTTCGGCTCTGGATCTCGACCACCCGCGCCTCGGCCGCCCGGACGCGCTCTCCGGCGCTCTTCACATCCTCGCGGACGCGTTCGAGAACCTCTTGGACGTGCATCTCCTTCTTCTGGACCGCGGCCTCGACCGCGCGGGTCTGATGGGCCGCGTGACGGACGCAATCGATCAGCTTCGACCAATCCTGCGACGGCGAAGGCCGCGCCGGGACGGCTGCGACGCTGCCGCCGGACGTGCCGACCAGCCGCAGTACGTTCGCGAGATGGCTCTCGGCGGCCGGCGCCGGCTCGGAGGCCTTCTCCCAAGGATACTCGTTCGCCGGACCCATCATGACCCTTCCGCCACCGCCACCGTCATCCCGAATATGCCATCCGCGGGCCGTCCGGGAGAAGCCGTCTAGGAAGCGTGAAAAGGCCGCCTTGTCCACCCGGACGATGCCATCCCGCCACGGGCGGATGTGCGACCGCGATCGGGCCGGCGCTCACCGGCCCTGTTCCGCCTGCGTGGGTCTCAGGCCGAAGCCGGCCCGGACGACCGCCGGACCGTGGGTCAGCTGGCGGCGCGCAACGGGATGACGTCGGCCAACGCCTGCTGCGCGGCCGCCTCGCGCTCGGCGGCTTCGAGGAAGGCGTGGGCCTCCGAGCGGCGCTCGAACACGTGCGGGGCGAGGCCGCGGCGGCTCAGGGCCTCCTGCATCTTCAGGCGCAGGAAGGCGCTCGTCGCGTAGCGCGTCGTCGTGAGGTAGTGGTACTTCGACAGGTACTCGATCATCTCGGCGTAGTCGTCGTAGAGGTTCTCGCCGATGCGGAACCCGTCGTGGTTGACCACCGAGTTCACCCGCTGCCCGGCCTTCAGGCAGGCGGTCTCGAGCACCTGCCGCAGGGCGTCGATGTCGCCCTTCGAGCGGACCTGCCAGCCTTCGAGGTTGACGAAGAGCAGGTTTCGGCCCGGGTCGTAGCTGACCCGGTCGGGCAGGTTGAGGTTCAGGAGGTCGGCCAGGAGCTCCATCGGCTCGTCGCGGAAGATGCGCAGGTCCATCGGGATCGGGTTCTCGATCACCGGCGTGAAGTCCATGTGGGCGAGGATGTCGCGGCCGATGTCGATGCCCGGAGCCACCTCGATCAGCTCCAGCCCGGCCTGCGTCAGGTTGAAGACGCAGCGCTCCGTCACGTAGAGCACCGGCTGGCGGCGCTCCTGCGCGAACGGCCCGCTGAAGGTGTTCTGCTCGACGGCCGCCACGAACTTGCGCGAGCGCCCCTCCTGCACGATCCGCAGGCGCCCCTCGTCGATCTCGGTGACGAGGCCGCCGGAGGTGAAGGTGCCGGCGAACACCACCTTGCGGGCGTTCTGCGAGATGTTGATGAAGCCGCCGCAGCCGTTGAGCCGGCCGCCGAAGCGGCTGGTGTTGACGTTGCCGGCGCCGTCGCATTCGGCGAGCCCCAGGCAGGTCATGTCGAGGCCGCCGCCGTCGTAGAAGTCGAACATCTGGTTCTGGTCGATGATCGCGTCGGCGTTGGTCGCCGCGCCGAAGCTCGAGCCCGAGGCCAGCACGCCGCCTACCGCCCCGGCCTCGGTCGTCAGGGTGATGTAGGGGGTGACCTTCTCCTCGTTGGCGACCGACGAGATGCCTTCGGGCGCGCCGACGCCGAGGTTGACCACGCCGTTCGGCGGCAGCTCGAACGCGGCGCGGCGCGCGATGATCTTGCGCGCGTCGAGCGTCATCTTCTTGAGGCCGGTCACCGGCACGCGGATCTCGCCGGCGAGCGCCGCGTCGTGCTGGACGCCGTAATTCATGCGGTGGTGCTCGGGCGGCGCCACCACGACGCAGTCGACCAGGATGCCCGGCACGCGCACGTCCTTGGGCTTGATCGAGCCCTGCTCGACGATGCGCTCCACCTGCGCGATGACGATGCCGCCGTTGTTGCGCGCCGCCATCGCCTGGGCGAGGTTGTCCAGCGTCAGCGCCTCCTTGGAGACGCAGAGGTTGCCCGACGGGTCGGCGCTGGTGGCGCGGATGAAGGCGACGTCGATCTTGGTGGCCCGGTAGAACAGCCACTCCTCGCCCTCGACTTCCACGACCTTGACGATCTCCTCGGTGGTCAGGGTGTTCACCCGGCCGCCGCCGTGGCGCGGGTCGACGTAGGTGTGCAGGCCGACCTTCGAGAACAGGCCCGGCTGGCCGGCCGCGCAGGCGCGGTAGAGCTGCGAGATCACGCCCTGCGGCAGGTTGTAGCCGCGGATGCGGTTGTCCTGGGCGGCCTGCGCCACCTTCGGCATCCGCCCGAAGTTCGCCGCGATCACCCGCCCGAGCAGGCCCTCGTGGTGGAGGCGCCCGGTGCCCAGCCCTTTGCTGTCGCCGGCGCCCGCCGTCATGATCAGGGTGAGGTTGCCGGGCGCGCCGGTCTCGACGAAGCGCTTCTCGAGGGCGGCGTGCAGCGCCTCGGGGATGCAGCTCTGCACGAAGCCGGTCGTCGTGACGACGTCGTCGGTGCGGATGAGCGCGATCGCCTCGTCGGCGCTGACGATCTTGTTCTTCTTCACGCCACTCTCCCTGCCGACGACCGTTCCGGTCTCGTTGCCGCTGTTCGGCGGCGCCTGTTGGGTCAGGCTCTATTCTTGACGGATCGCGACGGGATGGCCGCGCGAAACCGCATTCGGGGAGGTTAGGGCAAGCCGGCGCCACCCTGCAAACGAACATTATTTGTCGGGACGTTGAAATTAACTCGCTCGTCGGCCGAGAGAATATTGCATTCAGTCGGGCGGGGCTGGAACGCCAACCGCGGGCGGTCGCCGGGTCTCCTCGGCGAGTTCGGCCGGTCCGCGGCTCGCTGGTCAGCCGGCCGGCGCCGTGTCATGGGCTGAAGCCGTGACCGATCATCCCCACGCCCTCCCGGCCGCAGGCGCGGCCTTGTCATCCCCAGGCGCTCCCCTGCCGACCGAAGGCGCGGCCAGCCTCGGCTGGTCCGACTTCTTCGAGGACCAGCGCGCGCCGGCCGAGGCCGACTTCGCGCCGATGCGGATCGCCCTGGTCCACCGCTCCCGCCTGACCGCCCTGTCGACCGCCGGCCCCGTCGAGCTGCTGCTGCCGGTCCACGCCAGCACCGGCGACGTGACGGTCGGCGACTGGGTCCTGGCCGACCCGCGGACCCTGACCCTGCACCGGCGGCTGTCGCGCAGGACCGTGCTGCAGCGGCGCACCGAAGGCGGCAAGGTCCCGCAGGTGGCGGCCGCCAACGTCGACACCCTGTTCGTCGTCACCTCGTGCAACGCCGACTTCAACCCGGCCCGCCTGGAGCGCTACCTCGCGCTCGCCAACCAGGGCGGCACCGATCCGGTGATCCTCCTCACCAAGGGCGACCTGACCGACGACGTCGAGGCCTACCGCCGGCAGGCCGCAGCGCTCCAGCGCGGGTTGTCGGTGGTCGGCGTCAACCCGCGCAGCCCGGACGCCGCGGCGGCGCTGGCGCCCTGGTGCGGGCCCGGGCAGACCGTGGCGCTGGTCGGCTCGTCCGGCGTCGGCAAGTCGACGCTCGTCAACACGCTGGCCGGGCCCGGCCAGGACGCGCCGCAGGAGACCGGCGCGATCCGGGAGCACGACGCCAAGGGGCGCCACACCACGACGGCGCGCTCGCTGCACGCGATGGCGGGCGGCGGCTGGGTGATCGACACGCCGGGGATGCGCACGCTCCACGTCAGCGACGCCGCGGAGGGGATCGAGACGCTGTTCGCCGAGATCACCGAGCTGGCGCCCGACTGCCGGTTCCGCGACTGCACCCACGCCCACGAGCCCGGCTGCGCGGTGCAGGCCGCCATCGCCGAGGGCGCCCTCGACCCCGACCGCCTGGACCGCTGGCGCAAGCTCGTCGAGGAGAACCGCGACAAGACCCCGGCGACGGCGCCCCGCCGCCCGCGCAGGCACTGAGCGCGCGACCGGTCTTCAGGCTTTCGGGGAGTCGTAACCGCGCCGTCCGGCGCGGATCGGCCGTCCGTGCGCACGGCGTCACCGGACCGTCATGCGCGGCGCCTATCCGAAGGCGGCTGAACTCCGATCGCCGTCGAGATCCATCATGTCCGATTCCGCCAGCCTGACGCCGCCCCGGGTGGGCGCCGAACCGCGGCGCGCCTCGGGTCCGACGCTCGATCGCGGCATGCATCCGGGCGGGATCATCGCCTTCCTGCTCGTCCTGGTGGCGGGCCTGGTCTACGCCGTCGTCAGCCTGATCGCCGACATGAACGCCGTCGGCCAGTCGCCGCTGGCGATCGGCGCCTTCGTCCTCCTCGGGCTCGCCCTGCTGATCGCGCTCGCCTTCGAGTTCGTGAACGGCTTCCACGACACCGCCAACGCGGTGGCGACCGTGATCTACACCCACTCGATGCCGCCGCTCGTGGCGGTGATCTGGTCGGGTGCCTTCAACTTCCTCGGGGTGATGCTGTCCTCGGGCGCGGTGGCCTACGCCATCGTCACGCTGCTGCCGGTGGAGCTGATCCTGCAGGTCGGGTCCGGCGCCGGCTACGCGATGATCTTCGCCCTGCTCATCGCCGCGATCATCTGGAACCTCGGCACCTGGGCCTTCGGCCTGCCGAACTCCTCCTCGCACGCGCTGATCGGCTCGGTGATCGGCGTCGGGCTCGCCAACCAGCTGATGGCGCCGGAGGGCTCCGCGACCTCGGGCGTCGACTGGGCCCAGGCGCTCGGCGTGTTCAAGGCGCTGCTGTTCAGCCCGCTCATCGGCTTCGTCGCCGCGGCGCTCCTGCTGCTGGCGCTCAAGTTCACCGTGCGGCGCAAGGACCTCTACGAGGCGCCGAAGGGCGACACGCCGCCCCCGCTCTGGATCCGCTCGCTGCTGATCCTGACCTGCACGCTGGTCTCGTTCTTCCACGGCGGCAACGACGGCCAGAAGGGCATGGGCCTGATCATGCTGATCCTGATCGGCGCCGCGCCGACTGCCTACGCCCTCAACCGCACCATGGCCGACGACACCACGCCGGCCTTCATCCAGACCTCGCAGAACGCCAGCACGGTGTTCGCCAGCCACGCCGGCACCACGGCCCAGCCCGACGCCGCGGCCGCCCGCAAGGAGGTCTCGGACGCCCTCAAGACCAAGGACCTGAACCAGCCGGCGGTCTACGGCGCGCTGGCCGCACTCTCCACCGACATCGCCGCCAACGTGAAGAACTACGGCGCGATCAAGCAGGTGCCGGCGGCGCAGACCTCAAACCTGCGCAACGACATGTACCTCGCCACCGACGCGATCCGGCTGCTGCCGAAGAACGGCGCCAGCTTCTCGGAGGCCGAGGCCGGCACGCTGAAGGCCTATGCGGGCCTCCTCAACGACGGCACGCGCTACATCCCGACCTGGGTGAAGGTCTGCGTCGCCCTGGCGCTGGGGCTGGGCACCATGGTCGGCTGGAAGCGCATCGTCGTCACCGTCGGCGAGAAGATCGGCAAGACCCACCTCACCTACGCGCAGGGCGCCTCGGCCGAGCTCGTGGCCGCCGGCACGATCGGCCTGGCCGAGGTCTACGGCCTGCCGGTCTCGACCACGCACATCCTGTCCTCGGGCGTCGCCGGCACCATGGCGGCCAACGGCTCCGGGCTGCAGATGTCGACCGTGCGCAACATGGCGCTGGCGTGGGTGCTGACGCTGCCGGCGGCGATCACCCTGGCGGGCGTGCTGTTCTTCATCCTCCGCCACGTGTTCTGAACAGGGCCGCGCGGGCCGCGACGCGGTCCGCGCCCTGGCTCGAAGGTTGCATGCCAGGGCGCCGACGCCCGGACGCACCGCGCGGCGGCCGGCGCCGCCCGTGATCGCAGGCCGGGTCCCTCGCGCGGACTCCGATGCCGGCCCTGGTCCAACCCGTGCCCACGATCCCATCCGCGGCCGAGCGCGCGACGCGCGAGGCCGCGTACCGGACGATCACGTGGCGGCTGCTGCCGTTCTTGATGGCCCTCTGGATCCTGTCGTGGATCGACCGGGTCAACATCGGCTTCGCCAAGCTGCAGATGCTGGGCGACCTGAAGTTCAGCGAGACGGTCTACGGCGTCGGCGCCGGGATCTTCTTCGTCGGCTACTTCCTGTTCGAGGTCCCGAGCAACCTGCTGCTCGAACGGGTCGGCGCCCGCAAGACCATCGCCCGGATCACCATCCTCTGGGGGATCTGCTGCGTGGCGATGATGTTCGTCACCACCGTGCCGGCCTTCTACCTGCTCCGGCTCCTCCTCGGGATCTTCGAGGCCGGGTTCTATCCCGGGGTGATCCTGTACCTGACCTACTGGTATCCGACCGGGCGGCGGGCCCGCGTGTTCGGCCTGTTCATGTCGGCCTCGGCGCTCGCCGGCGTGATCGGCGGACCTCTGGCCGGCACGATCATGACGGGCCTCGACGGCGCCAACGGCTGGTCCGGCTGGCAATGGGTGTTCCTGATCGAGGGCATCCCGTCGATCCTCGCGGGCCTCGTCACGCTGGCCTACCTCACCGACCGGCCCGAGAAGGCCGGCTGGCTCGCGCCCGAGGCGCGGGCGCTGGTCGCCGCCGACCTCGCCCGCGACGCGGCGGCGCTCGGCCCCCGCGAGCACCGGATCCTGGCCTCACTCGCCGACCTGCGGGTCTGGCAGTGCATCGCGATCTTCTTCTGCATCGTCACGGCCAACTCCGCGCTCACCTTCTTCGGGCCGACGATCGTGCGCGAGGCCGGCTTCACCGATCCGGCGACAGTCGGCTGGATCATGTCGGGCGCCTACCTCTGCGGCGGGGCCGGGATGATCCTCAACGGCCGGCATTCGGACCGGACCGGCGAGGCGCGCTACCATTGCGGGCTCGCGGCCCTGGGCGGCTCCGTCTCGATCGCGCTCCTCGGCTTCCTCGTCCCGGGAAGCCCTTACCTCGCGCTCGCGGCCCTGACGCTGGCCATCGTCGGCACGATGAGCGCCATCCCGGTGTTCTGGCAGATCCCCGGCCAGTTCCTGGCCGGCTCGGCCGCGGCCGCCGGCATCGCGCTGATCAATGCGGTGGCGAACCTCGCCGGCTTCGGCGCGCCGGCCGCCATGGGCTACCTGAAGGAGGCCACGGGCTCGGTCTCCACCGGCCTCTGGCTCGTGGCGGCCTTCGAGTTCGCCACCGTCATCCTGATCCTGGCGTTCATTCCCGCCCCGGCGCCCAGGCGGCAGGCCGAGGCGCGCGCGGTCGCCGCCGCCGGCGAGACGGCCCTGCCT
>NZ_VRUT01000075.1:0-23589 GCF_008039465.1 Methylobacterium sp. WL120
TCACGCCGCCACCGGTAGTACGTCACCGAACTCACACCGAGCGCGCGGATTGCATCGGCCACGCTCTGGCCCTGTGAGATCAGCACGTCCGCCTGACGGAGCTTCGCGACGATCTCCTCGGGCTTCGGGTGTTTTGCCATCTCGTCCGTCCTCCAGGCTCAAAAGCCATACCAAAGGGCGGACCACTTCAATGGGGGCTGACCACCGTATCTCCTCGCAGATGCTGATGCTGAGCACTTTCTATCTTGTTTCGATACAGAAGGTCCATGGCAGGTACACGCGACAACGGATCTTGCCGTGTTCTCAAGCCCCAGCGGAGTAGCGATCACGGCTCCCGCCTTGAACCATGTTGCACATGCTCCGCGGTTGCGTGCCTGTACGGGGTTGCTGCGCAATAGTAGTGCTCCGATGCAGCTTGTTCAGCGAGCCATGACGAGGTTCATCAAGGGTCAGCAACCCGCACCACCTGAACCCCCGAAGGAATCACTCTACGGGTGGCATGAGACCATGTTGCGAGCCCATGCTCGGCATCGAGACGCACTTGCACCGGCGTGGACCAGAGCTCAGCAACGCAGGATGTATTTGAGTGGCGGCCCAGACATACCACCAAAGGCGGCGATACCGGTGCCTCCGCTGCCCGAGGTATTGAATTTTATCAGCGATCAGACCGGCATATCAGTAGGCTTTGACGAAGCCGATCTCCCCTTTTAATCGATTGCATTTAATCTTACTTCTTATATTTTTATAGCTAATTCCCATATTTTGATTCGCGATGAGCGTTTTTGGCAGGTTCAAGACGCGCACCGCCTGTGTAGAACCTTAATAGATCTTAAGGTTGATGCGCTCGTCTCTTTCGTGGACGTAGATCAGCCGCAGGGTGCGCTATGCGTGGGGGCGATGCTGGAACAAGACCAGTTGCTGATCCTCATGCCTCTCATTCATACGCCAGCGGGCGATCGCATTTTTGCGTGTGATGCCCTGACCGATGTAATGCAACCCGTGGTGATGCCGGCTCTGCCCTCCTTGGCCACGCCAATGGTGGTGGCCGCACCGGAAACTCATGGCCCTGCAATGAGCTCATTTGGCCCTCATGTCAGTGAGGAGCGCATCAATGAGGATCACGTGCCCATGCTCGTTCGAAGGCAGTGGGGGGCGTACATCACCTGCTTTCGGCCCAAAGACAACGATGCCCTATGGGCGAAGCGTTTCACGAACTTCCGGCGGCAGCTGATCTGGTGGGCGACAAAAACTGATGTCAGCATTTACTTGAATTTGAACGGCTGGAATTTCAAAGAATTCGACGATTTTCTTGTCGGGGATAGCCCTGAAATGAAGAAGGTTCTCAAACGGGTCGTAGATTTTTGGTATAATGCGCAAGATCAGAAACTAATAAACAATCGCGTCAAATGTCTTGAGCATTTCTATGCCAGCGAGCATCGCTGGGGCATCATGCTGGATGATGACGCCGTACTAAGCGATGAAGAACACCATAACAGCAGCTGGCGCCTTTTCGCCGAGATGTCAGTGAATGAGCACAACTACGAGGGTGTCGACGTATTCTTTCCCATCAACGCTGCGAAATCCCCCTGGGGGTTGGAGGTTAACGGCATCAAGGATGACGTGGTGGTCAAGCCCGATAACGCCGAACGCCATCGCCTCAATCACGTGTTCACTGGCAACACCGACCTCAAAGGAAGCATGTTCGTCGTGCGCAACTTTCGTCTGTCGCACCAGCCCGTGGTGATGCCCGATCCCGCTTATACCTTGCACGGCGAAGATACCTATTTTGCCATGCTGGCTATCTCGATGGGCTACAGCGTACGCCGCTGCAACAACATCATTCTCAGGGAGTTCACCTCCCCAAGGGACAGCTACTTCGGCGCGCCGGAAGCGCGTAGGGATGCCATGCGAGAAGGCAACCTGCGCTTGGCCGAGATGTTTGCGGACAAAGGCCTGCGAATGAAGCAGGATCCCGAACATTTGCTCTTCAAAGACGATTTCATTCGCCATTGCCTGGGCGGGAAGCCCGTGTCCTTGGAGGTACCTAAGCCGCAGTAGCGGCTTCAATAGGAGAAAGCTCACCCTTCCGCTCTCGGGTGTCCAGGTCGAATTGCTCCGGGGTAAAAGCTTAGTCCGTCGGCTCGCTGTGGAAATCTGACGCTTCGTACCCGCACTGAACGTCTGAGTTGGGTGGATTTCTGATTGTCCGCTTCCGGACAGCCGATGCATTGAAGCGGACATAGCCGCAGGGACCGGCCACGACCCGTTGCAGCCGCCCTGCATGTCTGCCTCTGGGCGCGCTAACTCTGGTATCCGACGCCGCCGACGACGCCGCGCGTTGGGCCATTGCGGCGATTGCACGTTCGCCATTGGGTCCGAGACCGCATGGCCGCAGGATGGAGTATAGCCCTTGAGCCAAGCCCCTGATGATGAGCCGCCCGTCGCCCTCGTGACCGGGTCCACCTCCGGCATCGGGGCGGCGATAGCGCGTCGGCTGTCCAGCGATGGCTACGCTGTCGTGTTGCACTCGCGCAGTTCCGCGGAGACGGGACACGCTCTGGCCGCCGAACTCGGGAAGGCCGCCTACGTCCAGGCCGATCTGGCCGATGACGCCGACAGGGTCAGGCTGGTGCGGCAGGCCATCGCCCGCTGGGGCCGACTCGATGTTCTGGTCAACAACGCCGGCATCAGCCGGGTCATCCCTCACGCCGACCTCAAGGCCGCCTCGCCGGCGGTCTGGCACGAGCTGCAAGAGGTCAACGTGGTGGCACCGTTCCACCTCGTGGCAGAAGCCGAAACCGCGTTGCGGGATGCCGCCCGGCGCGGTCGGCCGGCCTGCGTCGTCAACATCAGTTCGCATGCCGGGGTCAGACCCAAGGGCGCATCGATCCCCTATGCCGCATCGAAGGCGGCGTTGAACCACATGACCCGTCTGCTCGCCGTATCGTTGGCCCCGGACATCCGGGTGAATGCCGTCGCTCCAGGCTTGGTGGACACCCCCCTGACGGCGGATTGGACAGCCGCCCAGACGCTGTGGCGCGAGCGTTCGCCCATGCGCCGGGCTGCCAAGCCGGAGGACATCGCCCAAGCCGTCGCACTGCTGGTGGCGTCGGACTATGTTACCGGGGAGATCTTGCTCTCAGATGGAGGTTTGAACCTCACGTAGCGGGAGTGGGGCCAAGGTCCGCTTTCCGGCTCTGAGGTGAAGACCGCTCACCCCCCTTTGCCGGAGGTGGGATGGACCGCTTCTAACGATCCTTCCTTACCATCCGGGAGTGATCCCGGTTTCTTCGGCGAGTCGGTGGAGGTCGGCGAGGGTATCCTCCGGCAGCGCCAAGCCCTCGGCACGGTTCCGCGCCGCGTTGCGGGCCTCGATCTCGCCTGGATAGAAGACCTCATCGAACCCCTGCGCCAGCGGCACCGCCTTCAGGTCAGCGATCAACTGATCCATGCGGGCGTTGAACTCCGTCAGCGGTTGGATCTGAGCGATGTCGATTACGATCATCAACTGCCCCGCCCCGCTCCGGTGCTCGGTCTGGTAGGGGCCGGTCACGCGCGCCCCAAAGGCGCTGCCGGTGAGCACGCCCGAGAGCATGTCCATCATCAACGCGATGGCGTAACCCTTGTGCTGGGCCATCGGCAGGATGATCCCGTCTATGGCCGCCGCTGGGTCGGTGGTCGGCGCACCGGCCGCGTCGAGGGCCCACCCTTCCGGGATCGGCTGCCCCTTTTGCTTGGCGAGGTAGACCTTGCCTCGGGCCACCCCGGTGTTGGCGATGTCGAGCACCATCGGCGCGTGCGAGCCAGCCGGGCAGCCCCAAGACCACGGGTTTGTGCCCACCGTCTTCTTGCGGCCCCCCCACGGTGACATCGCCGGGCTGGCGTTGGTCGATAGGAACGCAACGCAGCCTTCCCGCGCGGCCATCAGAGTGAAGTACAGCGCCGTGCCGAAGTGCCCCGAGTTGCGTAGGGCAACCGCGCTAACGCCGTGCGCCTTCGCCCGCCGGATCGCCTCCTGCATTGCGTGAGCGGCGAGCACTTGGCCCATGCCGTCGTGACCGTCGATTACCGCGAGGCCCCCGGCGTCGACCACCGTCTCGGGCCGAGCGACCGAGGCGCAGACCCCCGCCTTCAGCCGAGCCGTATACCAGGAGAGGCGCATGACACCGTGCGACTGGTGTCCCCAGAGGTCGGCTTGGACGAGTGTGTCGGCGGCGAGCCGCGCATCGGGTTCCGGCATGCCGGCGGCCTCGTAGACTGCGCTGACGAAGTCGAGCAGCCTCTCGGCGGGGATGCGTGCGGCGCTTGCCATAAGTCGCTCCTGAAATCTCGGCGAGAGAAGCGAGTGTAAATGTCGGCTTTGGGGCAGCGGCTCAATGACGGCGTACCACCCCGAGCCGAAGTTGCCGGACGGTTGACGAATGGCTCCTTACGGGAAGCGCGTATGGCGATCCAGCCGACCGGGTCGGGTCGGTTCCTGACCGGCCTCTCTATGACAGGGCCGGGTTAAGTTCCGCCGGGCCGCTTTCGCCCTTCAATGCAGCGAAGCGGCCTATAAGGTTGTCCTCGTTGAGGCTTCGGCGGCACCGAGAAGAGTCCACTTCCGAAAGTCGAAAAACACGCAGACCACAGCGGGCGGTCAGGTCACCCGCTACCAGGCGATCACGACCTTGCGAACGAGGCCCTTGAATGGCGAGACAACTCGCATCTCAGGCCTTCAGGATCCGCCCGACAAGGGGGGCCGCGATGCAACGAATTTTGCCCGTGTACCTGCGCATCGAAACCTTCAAGCCCCATCGCCGACCTCGTAGCGCCTCAAGGTCTGCGCGACGGCATCGAAAGCCGCCCAGGTCTTTCGGGCGAGACTTCCGCCCACGCTGCAACGACGGACCCCGCGTTCGGCGAACGCCCGGATGCCCTCATCGTACTGGTGCACGACGACGTTGACCGGTTTCGGGGCAACGGCCGCGACGAGTTCCGCGACGGCACCATGGTCGATGATAAACGGGACAAAAAGGCAGTCAGCGCCGGCCTCAGCATAGGCGACGGCTCGCGCGATGCTGGCACTGACCGGCATGTCCGGGACACGAAAGTTCTCATTGCGACCGACGAGCATCACCGTGGGATCGATGGCGTCGATGGCACTGCGCGCGGCAGCTATCCGTTCGACGGCGCGATCCGTCTCGTACATCGCAGTTCCGGACCAATCCTCGATCGACAGAGCGGCCACACCGGTGTCGATCGCCAGGACGACGTTCCGCGCGAGATCCTCCGGACGGTCGGCGAAGCCGTTCTCGAAATCCGCATTGACCGGCAGATGGGTGCTGGCGACAAGCATCCTCAGGTGGTCGAGGATCGCCTCCAGGCCGAGTTCCCCATCCTGCTTGCCGGCAGCCCAAGCCGCACCCGCACTCGTCGAGGCAAGGGCCTTGAAGCCGAGCTTGGCGAGGCGAACCGCGCTTCCGCCGTCCCAGGCATTGGGCAGGAGGAAGAAGCCGCTTTCGTGAAGACTGCGAAACGCGCTCCGCTTCTCCGCCGTGGTGGCCATCGCATGTTCCTTCATCGTCAAGCCCGACAATCTTCCGACTGACGCCGCCGCCGGCCTGCCTCGTCGCAGTTCGAAGTTGCGACCCGAGTGGTCACCGCGTCCGCGATCCTGGGCCATTCGGGGCTGAGGATCGAGCACCGACCACCAAGCCATGTCCAGGCTCTCACCCGTCCCCGCCAGGCGGGCGTTGAAGATGCCGGCGAAGGTAAAACCGAACCGCGCCGCCGCGTCCACGCGATCGATGCCAAGGCGATGTCCGTCGGGGAGCGCCGCGGGGCGTACGCCGCCGCACCGGCTCCGCACAGATCCGGCGGGGCGCGGCGGGCGGGTGCGGTTCCAGCCCGCGAAAGGGCGAAGTTTCTCGTGGTGGCAGAGGGGCGGGCGCGGGAGCTTCGGCGGCGAGCCGGCTTCGATCCGCCGGCGCAGGAGGTTTCCCCGATGCCGTACTTCGCTCCACGATCCGCGGTCGAACTCCCCCGCAACACCGCGCTGTCGCCGCTCTTCCTTGCCCTGCTGGCGCTTTTCGTCATGCTCGCCTCGGCGCACGCGTCGCCGGGGGCGAGCCGGGGCGGCCTGACGCTGCGCGGGTCGACCGGCGGCGCGCCCGTCGAGTCCGTCCAGCTCGCGACCGACATCAGCGTCGATGTCAGCGGCCCGACTGCCCGGTCGGTCGTCACCCAGGCCTTCCGCAACACAAGTACGGACTGGGTCGAGGGCACCTACGTGTATCCCCTGCCGGAGGACGCGGCCGTGGACGGCATGAAGCTCGTCGTCGGCTCCCGGGTGATCGTCGCCGACATCCGCGAGCGGGCGGCGGCCAAGCGCGCCTACGAGGCCGCGAAGGCGGCTGGGCAGTCGGCGGCCCTGACCGCGCAGGAGCGGCCCAACGTCTTCACCAACGCGGTCGCCAATATCGGTCCCGGCGAGACGGTGCTCCTCCAGATCACCTACCAGCAGACGATCCCCGTCTCCGGCGAGACGCGGATGCTGCGCCTGCCCCTGATGGTCGCGCCGCGCTACAATCCCGCCCCCGCATGGGTGGACGCGGTCTCCCTCAACGGCGCGGCCGAGGCGGCTCGCGACCCAGTTCCGGATCGCGCCCGGATCAGCCCGCCGGTACTCGACCCGTCGGCCTCCCGACCGACCAACCCGGTCGCCGTCACGGTGCGGCTCCGGGCGGGCTTTGCCGTCGGCGCCGTTGGCAGCGCCACCCACGCGATCCACGTAACCGAGACGGGGTCGGAGGCCCGCACTATTACTCTGGCCGATGGCGTCGTGCCGGCCGACCGCGACCTCGAGCTCACCTGGGCGCCGGTGCCGAACCGGATGCCGGGCCTCAGCCTGTTCCGCGAGGCCGTCGCCGGCCGGACCTACCTGCTCGCCGCCGTGAACCCGCCCGCGATTGAGGCCGACGCGGCCGCCCGGCCGGCGCGCGACGTCACCTTCGTCATCGACAATTCCGGCTCGATGTCCGGCGCCTCGATGCGGCAGGCCAAGGCCGGGCTGCTCGCCGGCCTCGGCCGCCTGACCCCGCAGGACCGCTTCAACGTCATCCGCTTCGACGACACCTGGGACGCGCTGCATCCCGAACCCGTCGCGGCGACGCCGGATGCCCTGGCGGTGGCCGAGCGCTACGTCGCCGCCCTTGAGGCACGCGGCGGCACCGAGATGCTGGCGCCGCTCAAGGCCGCCCTGGCCGATCTCAACCCGGAGGACGGGCGCGTACGCCAGGTCGTGTTTCTCACCGACGGCGCCGTCGGTGACGAGGAGCGGATCTTCGCGGCGATCCACGCAAATCTCGGGCGTTCGCGCCTGTTCATGGTCGGCATCGGCTCGGCGCCCAACGGTCACCTGATGCGCCATGCCGCCGAGATCGGTCGCGGGGCCTTCACGGAGATCCGCGACCTCGCGCAGGTCGGCGAGCGGACCCGCGCGCTTTACGAGAAACTCGAATCCCCCGCCGTCACCAACCTGACCGCGACATTCTCGGTCTCGGGCGTCGAGGTGACGCCGGGCGCACTTCCCGACCTGTACCGCGGCGAGCCGCTGATCTTCGCCGCGCGGCTGCCGGGGGCAGCAGAGGGGACCGTGACCGTCGCGGGCCGGGTGAGCGGCCGGGCCTGGAGCCGGACGCTGCCGCTCGCCGAGGCGGGCGCGGGCGCCGGCATCTCCAAGGTCTGGGCGCGCTCCCGGATCGGCGAGACCGAGACGGCGCGCATGACCGGGCGCATCGGCACAGATACGGCCGACGCCACTATCCTGGCTCTCGCCCTGGAGCATGGATTGACGACGCGCCTGACCAGCCTCGTCGCGGTCGACGCCACCCCGCGCCGGGCACCGGGCACGCCTCTCGTCGCCGCAGACCTGCCGCTGAACCTGCCGGCGGGCTGGGACTTCGCCAAGGTGTTCGGCACGGACCGGCCCGGCGCGGTGCCCGCCGACGACAAGGCGGCCCGGATCGTGCCCATCAGCTCCGACGGGGCGGCCGTGGACCTGCCGCAGACCGGGGCCGGAATGTTGTTGGAGCTTGGCCTCGGCCTGCTCCTCGCCCTGCTGGGCCTCCTGCTGGGTGCCGGCTTGCCGTCCGGCGGCTGGCGGACCGGGGATATGCGATGATCCGTCGTCTCGGAACCGGACTGAGGAGGGCCCTCGCGACCCTCCTCACCCTCGCGGGCCTCGGGCTGGCGGTGCAGGCCGCCTGGATCCCCGTTAAGGCCGCCCTGGCGCAGGTGTTGTTGGAGCGTGCCTTCGCCCGCAGCCTGTCCGGGGGGCTGCCCACCAAGCCATGGCCCTGGGCCGACACCGAGCCGGTCGCCCGGCTCACCGTCGCAGGCCGCAGCTTCGTGGTCCTGCGGGGCGGAAGCGGGCAGGCCCTGGCCTTCGGCCCCGGCCATCTGGACGGCACCCCGGAGGCCGGCGCACCCGGCACTGCAGTCTTCGCCGCGCACCGCGACACGCAATTCGCGGGGCTGGGAAAGCTCGGCCCCGGCGATCTCGTCACGGTGACGGGCCGCGACGGCCGAACCCTGCGCTTCCGCGTCACCGGCACGCGGGTGGCGCGCTGGGATGCCTCGGGCATCGACCCGCGGGCCCCCGGCCGGCATCTCGACCTCGTCACCTGCTGGCCCCTGGAGGCGCTGCAGACCGGCCCGCTGCGGCTGATCGTCGAGACCAAGTTGGCGTCGGAGCCGGGGCGTTCCTGACGGGTCGCCGTGGAAGATCAGCTTGGCCGCGCTTGCGCAGATGTGCGGTTTCGTGCGGATCTGTGCGGATCAAGCCTAGCGAGCCCTGTCCGTGAGCGACGTCGAACTGTCCGAGGCGCAGAGCCGTGCCATTGCCCAGATCGTGCGCGAGGCGCTGGCCCGCCGGCGCATCTCCCGGCAGACGCTGGCCGAGGAGGCTCGGCTCAGCATCTCGACCCTGGAGAAGGCGCTCGCCGGCCGCCGGCCGTTCACCCTGGCAACCACGATCCGGCTGGAGGAGGCGTTGGGCCAATCCCTTCGGCAGCCGACAGGGCAGGCACCGCCACCGGACGAGCCGCGTCACGCCCCCGACGAGCTTGGGTCTTACGCGCGGCAGGGTGTGTCCTGGCTAGAGGGCTGCTACCTCACCCTACGCCCGTCGTTCGAGACAGCGGGGGTGATTTTCGCCTACCGGACCGAGATCGCCTGGGATGTTGACACCGCGCGCTTGGTGTTCCGTGAGGCCGAGCGGATTGATGCGCCGTTCGCACAATCCGGCAGTGTCGCCGTTCCGAGCCAGTCCGGCATGATCTACCTAGTGACCAACTGGCACGGGCAGCATCGTCTCGCCGTGTTGTGCCGTCCCAATATTCGCGGCGAGATGTACGGGATTCTCACCACGCTGCACGCAGGCCGGGGAACGCAACTCACGCCTGCTTCAGCACCGCTCGCCCTGCTACCGGAGCGCGAGGTGGCCGAACTGCAATACGGCCGCGTCGCTCCGCATGAGCCGACTTACGCTGCCTATCGCGCGCATCTCGATCGCGTCCATGCGGACGGCTACGCCACGTTCTTCACAAGCGCTCCCTAGCCGGAACGACACCAGTTTGGTCCCCGCCGTCAGCGCGCCGGCGCCGCAATGAAACCTGCTCTTGTAAAAAGGTCGTGGTCCGTTTTCGTCAATGAGAGTCCACTAAGCTGATGGATTGCTTTCGGAGACTCACGAGCCTCGGAATTGATGCCGGCTTTCGGGATGCATTTTTATCCGATTGCACAACCGGGTTGGGTCAACATTCACCGGGCCGGTCTACGACCGGGCTGGGTGGTTTCCTGTCGGTCCGCTTCCGAGCAGCGGAAGCCTTGAAGCGGACATAGCCGAAGGACGTGCCACGACCCGTTGCAGACGAATGGCCCGTTTGCCGGTAGGTCGTATCTCATGACGGAACAGACGAACATCCACGTACGGCGCGCCGATCATGTCGGCTTCGCGGTTGCCTTCCTCGACGAGGCCCTTCGGTTCTGGGTCGATGGGCTTGGCGCGCGGCTTGTGCGGACAGGCGAGATGGGGGGAGAGTTCCTTGGTCAGGTGACCGGGGCACATGGGGCGAAGGTGCGCATGGCAATCGTTTCGTTGGCGGACCAGACGATCGAACTCCTGGAGTATCAGGGTCCGGACCGACCAAGCGTGCCAGCTAAGCCGTTCGACCCTGGCTTCGCTCATCTCGCACTTGTTGTCGATGACATCGACGCGCTCCTGGTGCGGATCGCTGCCTACGGCTGGAAGGCTCAAGGCATTCCGCAGTCGATCGCGAGCGGCGCACGGGCTGGAACGCGAGTGATCTACGCCGTTGGCCCTGACGGCGCGACGATCGAATTCATGCAACCGCCAGCCTCCGTCCAATATCTCTAATCCGGCCGGGCGGGGGACCGCTTGCCATCTTGATCAAGCGCGTGCTGCACCGAAGGCGACGCTAAAACTGTTCGGCGACGCCCGCTATAGAAAATAAATATCAAAAACTCACTACTTTTTATAACAAGAATTACAAAATATAGGAGACAATTGCCACTGTCGGCAAAATTATTGTGCTTAAGACTGACATTGCCATAAGCGCTACAACGCAATTCCCGTGCTCTCTTGGTTTTTCTTTTAATATATATTCTACGGGGACAGAAAGCAGAAGGAATGGTGAAGCGCAGATGACGAAAAGAATACAGATAAGATAATATGGGATCACCGCTGCCATTAGCAATGGCATCGACAGGTTCAGCTTATTGCTTTCGACGTGCGTCGCACAAATGGAAGACATCGAGGCACCCCTTGGTCCGAAGCCAAATTGCAACCTCTGGTAGAATTGCAATTAAAGGTGCAATTGCAAGGGCTGGGTGCTGCGCTTACGCGTTGGGGAATACGCAGGCCAAAGACCGGTGCGAGGCGCCGACCCCTGTTCGCTGCCCATCATCGTCATCTGAACCGACTTGCTGACACTGTGTGACAGCTTATGCAGACATAAGCCTTTCCAACCGTGGCCACTGCGCACTGGTTGAAGGAGCGCCCGCGTGTCAGATCAGGCCATGACCAAACCAAACGCGAACCGCTGCGAAGTGAAGGTCGACGGCGCCTGGTTGGCTGTCAGTCTCATTGAGGCGCAGGGGACATACGGTACGGCCGAAAAGCGCTGTCCGTCATGCCACGGCCGCGTCGCGGTCGCCGGATCGTACGCCGCAGTTGTGAAACGCACGCTGATGCATCGCCGCGTCCACGATGGTTGTCCGCTGATCTCCCGGGGTTATTGCGGCACACCTTCGCTGCATCCAGAAGCGGTCGAGTAGGCGAGCGCACTACCGATGAATGAGATCCGCCCATGCTGATGCTCGCGCTTCTGTTGGCTTTGCTCGCCATCCTGGTCGTGATGTTCGTCACGCGACGGCATATCGGAAGGCTCGGATCGCTTGCCACGCTGATCGCCGGCGCGATGCTAGCTCTCTGGTTGATCGATAGCGGCTTGGTCCCGGGCTCCAGGGGGCCACTTGAAGGCGATCGGGCGACCACGGCTCGGGATCAGTGATCGCCGGATCAAGCCTTCGATGCTCGACAACCAGACCTCGGCGGCTATCCTGCCGCGATGCGCATAGCCATCGCCGTCCTCGCTCTCGTCGTCACCACCGGAGGTGCCGGCGCGCAGCAGCAAATGCCGACTGTCCCAGAGCTGCTGACGGCAGAAGTGAAGGCCTCGCGGGCGTGCGAGGGATCAGGGGATGCCGACGTCGCCCGAGAGCAATGCCGGCTCCGCGATCGCTTGAGCGGTCGCCTGGCGCAAGCTGGCTACTGCTGGGGCCGCAAAGGCCAGGGCGACGAGAAGAAGCAGTGGCACGCTTGCCAGCCGGACTCGATCTACGAGGACGATATCGAAGCGGTGCAGCGCTGACATCAAGGCTACCGGTCGATGTACAAGCTCCCGCCAGGCAGCCTTTATCGACTTCAGACCCTAGCTCAGACTGGGGCACGCTTCTACAAAGTGCACGCCTACATGCGGCGTCTGGAGGTACTGGGCCTGGTCGTCGCCACCGGTCGCACGGACCCGAGAACAAACTGCAGCGAGTACAGGATCACCGAAAGCGGGCGTGCCGAGCTCAAGGAGCGCTACGACCTACCATCGATAGATCCTATCGAACCCTGAAATCCTTCGATCACGGTGACGCAGATGCCTTGCAGTACTGATGGCGCCTTCTGAGTGGTGGTAGTGAGTATCACGATCACCAGCGACCTGCTCAAGGTCAAAATCGTCACCGATGACGAGGTGAACGCTGCCGTGGACGTGTTTATGAAGGACGCGTCAGTGAGCCTGTTCCGGTTCGCCAACGGGCACACGATGGACCCTGCAGCCTCTGTGAAAGCGTACGAGCCGGCGCGCGCGGCGGTGACCGATCCAGACCGGACGGAGAAGTTCCGGCGCGGCATGGTGCGGAGCGCCATCCTGCTAGGATGTACGGAGGCACCGTGAGCGACGTCCTCCTTCAAGAAGCCGCTGTCGCTATCCGCGCAATGGGCTGGAAGGTAGAGCCGACCGGTGATGATCTCGGCCTATGGCTGGTAGATGGGAAACAGCTCAGCGATGCCAATTTCCTCGCACTTGCCCGGCTCATCGGGCTGCTGACCAGCCCTGAAACGATTCAGTGAAGCCTGCCGACACCGCGCCGGCCAAGTGCGAACCGGCGCGGTGTCGGTGGGAAGCGCCGAGCAAGTCTTGGGATCACTCTGCCGCTTGCTGAAAGCGCAGGCGCTGGTTCTGCCCGATGGTGCGGGAGATCAGGGAGCGACGCGCGCTGTAGCTGGGCGAGACAAAGGGATAGTCGACCGGGAGGCCCCACTTGGCGCGGTAGGCCTCGGGCGACAGCCCTCTCATCGTGAGATGTCGGCGCAGCGCCTTGTAGGGCTTGCCGTCCTCGAAGCTGATGATGGCGTCCGGCGAGATCGACTTACGGATCTCCGCATCGGTCGGCTTCGTCAGCACTGGCTTCTGCGGAGTGGTCAGCCCCGTGATCGAGCCGTGAACCGTGCGGATCAGGTCAGGCAGGCTCGCCGCCGGGACAGAGTTGCGCGCCAAGTAGGCGGTGAGGATCTTGGCGGCGATCTCAATGGGGTCTGTCGTGGTCTGCACGGCTCGTCTCCTTCCGAATGCTGTCTGGTGGGTGCGTGTCCAAACGTGCTGTCGCCGAGCGCAGGATGTTTTCCGTCGTCGATCACCCTGGACGGTCGCGGCAAGTCAGCCTGCCGTCGGACGATTATGCGCTTGGGATCCCAAAACACAACTTCTGCGCGAATTGATTGATGGATGCAATCTACTTAGAATTGATTAACGGGCTCATCCCGGCTGCAATGGGATACCGTGAGGATCGAGACGCTGCCATTTTGCCTGTATAAGCGTGGGTTTAGGCACCTCTTGCGAGCCTCGGCCTCGACCTTCAAGCCTGCAATTAGCGGTTGTAGGAACGGCCTCAGCCTGACGCCCCATCTCATCGGCTCGGGGGCCTACTGCTGCTTACGGCAGAGGTGTGGGTGAGGACGCCAAGCCTCAATCAGGCTTGGCGCATGACACTACAGAAACCAAGCCGCGGGCTTTCGGCGATTACCTGCCGTCCCAAAGAGCGGAGGCTTACGTCCGCTTTCCGGCAACGACGATGTCGTGTCGTGCGGCCGAGTTGGGTCGGCACCGCCAGGTCCGCTCTACGACCGGGTTGGGTGGTTTTCTGCCCGTCCGCTCTTGAAGGGCATAAGCATCGAAGCAGACGACTCAGCATCCTAGGCAGGCTATCCACGACCTGACCGGAGCGGCTCCATCCCGACTTGTCTCACCGCGGCTTCGGCCTTGTCGGACTGTAGAAAAGCAATCAGCCGTTTCGCCAGATCCGGGTTTTTGGCCGTCGCCCTCATTGCTGCGCTGAACGTTTGGACGAGTTGAACCTCGTCAGGAAGAACCCCAACCGGCTCGACGCCAGGACTATTGACGAGTTCGCTGATGGGACCCAACGCAAGATCAGCCTCGCCTGCTGCCAGCGCGGCGGCAGAGTCCGTTCCTCGTGGATAGACCTTCAAACGAACTTTGTCGGCGACGCCGAGCGCTGGAAGGATTTCCCTTTGGATGAAGAGGCCACTGGTGCTGGCCGGCATCACGACGAGGCGGGCATCCAGTAAGGTCTGGGTGAGCGCCGCAACTGAACTGACATCGGACCTCGGCGCGCCCGTCTGCACGGCAGCCGCGAGGGGGGCGGTCGCAAGTTCGGCAATCGAGCCCTCGGCGATCAGGTTCGCGTCGATGAGTTCATGAAGCCCTTCGTTCGACAGGATGACGACATCGACCTCGGCACCATGGTCAAGCTGGTAGCGTATCGTCTTCGGGCCACTTCCTTGCGAGGCCCCCGACCGCGTCTCAATCTTGATGCCTGTCTCCTGCTCGAAGTCCGGGATCGCCTTTCGATAGGCTAGGTCGAAGCCTCCGGAGATCAGAACGGTGACCGTAGGTCTGCTATCGCTCGGCGAGGTCATGGTGTGGGCGTCGTTCAGTAAAAGGCGGAATGGCCACCAGCAGCATCCTCGGTAGCGTTTGATGGATCTGCTTGCCACCCCAAGCCGGGACCAATGCGTATCTGGGGCAGGGCCGGTTTCGGGAGGCGGGGACACGCGTTCGACGCAGCCTGGTTGAGTCGGAAGCGGGATGACCACTCAAGGTGGATTTTAGCCAGTCCACTTTCGGTAAGATCTTCGCCGAAGCGACCACCATCTCACGCATCCCCCGCCACCTCAGTTCATTCCGTCCTCGTCATCAGATCCTCATGCGATCAATCAGGATCCTGAGACCTCCGGAGACATGCCGCCGGCTCGGATAGTAGAGGAACAGGTCGCCCTTCACTGGGCACCAATCCTCTAAACACAGGACCAGCGTCCCGGCATCGAGGTACGGCCTGGCGCGATCCTCCCAAACGTAGGCGAGGCCGCCTCCCTTGGTGGCCACCTCGATCATCAGGCCCTGGTCATCGAGGGTGATCGGGCCGTCGACTTCGACCTCGATAGCCTCGCCCCCCCGCTCGAACCGCCAGTTGAACATCCTGCCGCTGGGGAAGCGGTACCGGATGCCGATGTGGCGGGCGAGGTCGCGCGGGTGCTCCGGACGCGGGTTCTTACTCAGGTAATCCGGCGAGCCCACCACGACGAGACGCTGCACCGGGCCGATCCGGACGGCGACCATGTCCCGGGACAGGACCTCGCCGAACCGAATGCCGGCGTCGAAGCCCTCCTCGACGATGTCGATCAGGCGGTCGGTCGCCACGACGTCGAGCTTCAGACCTGGGTTCTCCTCGATCAGCGCGACCATGACGTCGCGCAGCAGGAAGGGGGCAATCGAGGTTGGCAGATTGATCCTGACGGTGCCAAACGGGGTCTCCCGGAAGGTGTTCAGGCTCTCCTGGGCCCTCGCGATCTGCTCGAAGGCGGGTGAAAGCTCGGCGAGGAAGCGTTCGCCCGCGTCGGTCAGGGCGACGGATCGGGTCGTACGCTGGAGCAACCGAACGCCGATGCGCTCCTCAAGGCTGCGGATGGCATGGCTGACCGCCGAGGAAGCGACGCCGCGCTCCGTCGCGGCCTTCCGGAAGCTGCGATGCTTGGCGACCGCGAGGAAGGTCGACATCTCACCGAGTTCGCTCGCGCGCATTGTTCTGTCTCATTCAGCACCGCGCGCTGAAACTAGCAGGTTATCGCAGCAGTCTCCCACCCCTAGGTTCGAGACACCAGCCCATTCCCGATCCGAGGGAATGGCATCGGCGACAGGAAACGGCTCATGACGCGCATCGTACGATTCCATGAGATCGGCGCACCCGACGTCCTTATGGTCGAGGACGTCACGGTACCGGCGCCAAAGGCCGGCGAGGTCCAGATCAGGGTCAGGGCGATGGGGCTGAACCGCGCCGAGGTGATGTTCCGGAACGGCCAATACGTCACCGAGCCGACCTTTCCGGCCATCCTCGGGTACGAGGCCGCGGGCACCGTCGAGGCAGTTGGACCGGAGGTCCAGGGCTTTGCAATCGGCGATGCCGTCAGCGTGGTCCCCTGCTTCATGCTGGGGGAGTATGGCCTTCACGGTGAACTCGTAAACGCACCAGCCATCGGTGTCGTGAAGCACCCGGACACGCTGTCCTGGGAGGAGGCGGCCGCCGCCTGGATGATGTTCACGAGCGCCTACGGTGCGCTCATCGACATCGCCGCCGTGAAGACCGGTGAAACGGTCCTGATCCGCGCCGCGTCCAGCAGTGTCGGGCTCGCAGCCATCCAGATCACGAAGGCCCTCGGCGCCATTCCCGTTGCGTTGACCCGGCGCAGCAGCAAGCGCGACGAGCTCCTGGCCCATGGCGCCGCCCACGTCATCGCCACGGAGGAGCAGGACCTCGTCGCCGAGGTGATGCGGATCACGGACGACAAGGGCGCCCGTGTCGCCTTCGACCCGGTCGGCGGACCGGAGGTCGGTAAGATCCTTGATGGCTTGAGTACTCTCGGGATCTTCTTCCAGTACGGCGCGCTCGACACCACGCCCATCACGATCCCGGTCCTCTCGCTGCTCGGCAAGAACCTGACCGTACGCGGCTACCAACTTTTCGAGATCACCAAGAACCCGGAGCGCCTGAAGAAGGCCAAGGCGTACATCGTCGAGGGCCTCGCTTCGGGGGCACTCAAGCCGGTCATCGCCAAAACCTTCAAGCTCGATGACATCGTCGAGGCGCACCGGTTCATGGAGAGCAACGAGCAGATCGGAAAGATCGTCGTCACGGTCTAGCCGCAGCACGAGGGCTCAGCCAGCCCGCCGATGGGGAAGCGTCCGCTTACGGAAACCGGATGCCCCCTGCGTTCCGGCGAGGTTGGGTCGGAGCCGGATCATGGCGAAGCCGACGAGCCTGGCTCTTGCAGTCGTCCGCGCTGCCAGACCTCGATGATCCGGGTGCTATTCGCAATGTCCTCGGACGGGTCCGCGGAAAGGATGATGAAGTCGGCAAGGCGTCCGGCTTCCAGCTGGCCGCGATCGCGGAGGCCGAGAAGGTCGGCAGCCTGCGACGTTGCTATGGTCAACGCTTCCATAGGCGCGAACCCGGCCTGAACCATCAACACCAACTCGCGGTGTTCCGCCATGCCCGGGACCCGCTCGGGCGCCGCGCCGCTGTCGGTCCCGAATCCGATCCGGACACCAGCGTCCTTCAGGACTTTCAGATTGGCGAGGTTCATGGCCAGGGAGTCGCGGGCGCCCTGCGCCTTGGTGCTCGAACGCGTGTCACGTTGCCAAACGGGGTCGTCGAACCGAGCCTTGAGGTCGTGCGAGAGTGCCGTCCTGACAAAGGGCGTCTGTGCCCAGGCCGGCGCATCGGCGTAGGCGAACGTCGCTTCGTCGAGGGCGAGTGTCGCGATGTACCAGGTGTGGCGAGCCTCAAGCAGCGTGACGAAGTCCGGATCGACCGGCTTGTCGCGGACGCCGTGCGCCAACACGTCGGCCCCGGCCCGGACGACGGCACGCGCGTCTTCGAGGTCGTGGACATGCGCCGCGACCCGCAAGCCTAGGCGATGGGCCTCGTCGATCACCGCTGCGTAGACGGCCGGCTGCATCTTGGCCGGCACTGAGCCCCCGAAGTCGTCGAGCCAGAGCTTCACCATGTCGGTGCCGCGCTCCTTCATCGCGCGGACCGCGTCGCGGCCCTCTTCGGCGGACGCCGGGCGGAAGAGCTGATCTGGGCTTACGCGGACCATCGCTTGGGGCGGTCCCCCATCGGGAACGCCGATGCCGCGGTCGACGCCGAACAGGTCGGCGCCGGGAATGCGTCCGGCATGCGCCTCAGCACGGATCTCAGGCATGATCGCCCCATTGAGTCCAAGGGCCATGACTGTGGTGACGCCCCGAGCTGTGTAGGCTTTGAGCTGAGCGAGGATGTTCTCACGCGTGTAGTTTTGGGCGCCCACGTCGACACCGTGCACGATGCCGACATGCGAGTGGTCCGAAATCAGCCCTGGCATGATCGTGCGCCCATGCAGGTCCCGGATCTCGGCATCGGACGGCACCACGACGGTCGTGCGTGAACCCGCAGTGACGATGCGCTCGCCGTCGACGATCAGCACCGCGTCTTCGATCGGTTTAGACGATTGACCGTCGATCAGCCGGACCCCGGTGAAGGCGAGCGGTCTTGCGGCTGCATCGTCAACGCAGGACAGGGTCGTGGCAACGGCCAAGGCCGGCAGCAACGCATTCCATCGCATCGCATTATCCTCCCGGATCGATCACGGGACATTGCAGGTCGCCTTTGCTGGCGTACGACCTTGGATCCCGCGATAGGCTTTGTTCGTCGATCTGACGGGATGTCATCGGGTTTGTCGAGGCGTGCCGCTCGGTCCGCGCGCCTAGTCCATCACGACGTGCCCATGTGCGGGGGGGCCATGATGCAGCGGCGCGCAGTGCTATTCGGCATGGCAAGCCTCGCCACGATCCCACGCGCGCTGGCGCAGCAGACCGAGTCCGGGCTCCGTCTGACTTTGGGGACGGCAACGCCGGGTGGTTCATTTCCGGCCTTTGGCCGAGCACTGATTGCCGCCGTCCACGCTGTCGATCCGGGTTTGGTTGTCGATGCGAAGATCACGAAGGGCTCGACGGAGAACCTCACCCTGCTCAAAGCGGGCAAGCTCGACCTCGCCCTCGTTCAAGGTGAGTACGCCTACGAAGCACTGGCTGCCCAGAGCGACGACGGCGATCGTTTATCGGTCGTGGCCCCCATCGACGCCTCGCCCGGCATGTTCGTCGTTCCAGCCGCCAGTCCGGTCCGAAGTGTCCACGATCTGCGCGGTCGTACGGTGGCCCTCGGTACGCGCGGCTCGGGGTTCACGATCATGGGGCGGATCGTGCTTCAGGGTTCCGGCATCGATCCAGAGCGCGACATCACGCCGATCCTCCTCGACGATGCCGCCGACGGCGCCACTCAGGTTCTCGATGGTCGCGCCGCTGCGCTCTGGGGGGCGAGCCTTGGCTGGCCGGGCTTCAAAACTTTGGCGGAGGCCCCCGGAGGCGCCCGCTTCTTCGGCCCGGCGCCTGAGGCGATCCCGCAAATCCTGGCCCTTCGCGCCTCGATGCGTCCCCTGACGGTCCCGGCTGGTTCCTTCCGTGGGCAGGATGCCGAGATCGAGACCGTCGGCTCCTGGAGCTTCATCCTTGCCCGACCAGGCCTGGATGACATTGCCGTTGCCAGGCTCGTGCGGGCGATCGACCGCGGGCGGGAGACCTTGGCTCAAAACTATCCGCAGGGCCGCGAGAGCGATCCGCGCAACCTGGTCTCGAACGTGCCGGCAGGGTGGCTCCATCCGGCGACCGCCGCATATCTCCGAGAGGCCGGCGCGGCTCCGAAGTGATCACCGTACGACCGTTGCCGAGTTGCTGCATCCAGGGCCAAGCCGAAGCGGGGAGACCCGCCTTTCGAACCGGTCGGTCCGCAAGGTCGCGCGAGATCAGCTGCGATCCGTGCACCGCCGTCGCGGCGTTTGCACCGATGCTCTCGACGTCACTGGCCGCTCCGCGATCGACCCGCACAAATCGCCGGAGACGATTTCTCGGCCGAGCGGGACGGGCGCCCCCGCCACGATCCCGTAGGTTCTCTGAGCCCCGACGCGATCCGTACGGCCGCCGGCATCCAGACGGCTGCGAAGTGGCTGGCGGGATCGCGCCGCGAAAAACAATGCGGCCCGAAGTTAAAGCCTGGTCGCTGGACGAACGCCGTCCGATGGCCCTCAATGGCACCAGACAAAGCGATCACGCCAGATATAAGATCGCTGGAGGAACCTGCATGCTGCGACGCCTTGCGGCCGTGGTCGCGATCGTTTTCGCCCTACCGGTCCATGCGGAGGAGCCACTACACTTCGAGGTTGATCCGGCTTGGCCCAAACGCCTGCCGAACGACTGGATCATGGGGCAGGCCGCCGGCGTCGCCGTAGATGCGCAGGACAACGTCTGGGTCGTGCAGCGGCCACGGACGCTCACTGACGACGAGAAGGCCGCAAGCCTCGATCCGCCGCGGACTCGGTGCTGCAAGCCGGCACCGCCCGTCCTTGTCTTCGACCAGGCCGGCACGCTGCTGAAGTCCTGGGGCGGCCCAGGCCAGGGCTACGAATGGCCCACGAATGAGCATGGCATCCACATCGACCACAAGGGCTTCGTCTGGCTAGCGGGGAACGGTGACACCGACGGCCAGATCCTGAAGTTCACCCAGGACGGCCGGTTCGTCCTGCAGATCGGCAAATCTGGCGCGCAGACGGACAGCCAGGACGTCTCGCGCCTCGGCAAGCCTGCCGCAATGCAGGTCGATCCCGAGACCAACGAGCTTTACGTCGCCGACGGTTACTACAACCATCGGGTCATCGTGTTTGACGCCGAGACGGGCGCGTTCAAGCGGATGTGGGGCGCTTACGGTAAGCCGCCGACCGACGAGAAGCTCGGTCCCTACGATCCCGCGGCTGCGCCGGCAGCGCAGTTCCGCAATCCAGTCCACTGCGTCCAGATCGCCCGTGACGGTCTGGTCTATGTCTGTGACCGGACCAACAACCGCATCCAGGTCTTCCACAAGGACGGCAGCTTCGTGAAGGAGATGTTCGTCGAGCGCGGCACGCGGGCCAACGGCGCGGTGTGGGAGCTCGCCCTCTGGCCCGACGAGCGCGAGACCTACCTAATTAACGCCGACGGGGCGAACAACGAGGTCCGCACGCTCAGTCGCGACACCGGTGAAATCCTCGGTCGCTTCGGACGCAACGGCCGGCAGGCGGGCGACTTCCACTGGGTCCACAACCTTGCCGTGGACTCCAAGGGCAACGTGTTCACCACCGAGGTCGACACCGGCAAGCGCGCCCAGAAGTTCCTGTTCCGAGGCGACATGGTTCTGCGAAAACGCACGGTCGCACCGTGAGGACCCCGCCATGATGATCGCCGACTCGGATCCGAATCCGCCGAACGCATGTACCTGCTGTCTCCCGCGCCGCGGCTTCCTGCGCGGGCTCGCTGGCGGCGGCGTCGCTGCCCTAACCGCGCAGTCCGGCTCTGCCGTGGCTCAGGGCGTCGTCGAGCATGCACCCTACACAGGCCTCGTGATCGATTGTCACGGGCACTACACGACCGAACCGCCTGCGATGCTGGACTGGCGCAAGCGCCAGATCGACGCGATCAACGACCCCGCGCAATCGCCTGCACCCTCGTCCTTGACCGTGAGCGACGACGAGGTGCGAGGGAGCGTGGCCGACCGGCAGGTCAAGCTCCAGACCGCGCGCGGCATCTCGCTGGCGCTGTTCTCGCCGCGGGCCGGCGGCATGGGACATCACATCGGCAACGCCCGCACCAGCCTCGACTGGTCGATCGTGTCCAACGACATGATCCACCGCGTGGCAAAGCTGATGCCGCGCAACTTCGTCGGCGTCTGCCAGCTCCCGCAAACGCCGGGCGTATCGCCGAAGAATTGCACGGCGGAACTCGAGCGCTGCGTGCGGGAGCTCGGCTTCGTCGGCTGCAACGTCAACCCGGACCCGTCGGGCGGCTTCTGGACGGATCCGCCTCTGTCCGACCGGTTCTGGTATCCACTCTGGGAGAAGATGGTCGAGCTCGACGTGCCCGGCATGATCCATGTCAGCGCCTCGGCCAACCGCAACTTCCATGCGACCGGCGCCCACTACATGAACGGCGATACCACCGCCTTCATGCAGTTCGTGACCTCCGACCTGTTCAAGGACTTCCCGACCCTGCGCCTGATCATTCCCCATGGCGGCGGCGCGGTGCCGTATCACTGGGGCCGCTACCGCGGACTCGCGCAGGACCTGAAGCGGCCCCCGATCTCGGAGCTGATGCGCAACGTCTTCTTCGACACCTGCGTCTACCACCAGCCCGTGATCGACCTCCTTTTGAAGGTCGTCCCGACCGACAACGTGCTGTTCGCCTCCGAGATGGTCGGCGCCGTCAACGGGATCGATCCCGAGACCGGCTACGCCTTCGACGACACCAAGCGTTACGTTGAGGCCGCCGCGATCCCAGACGCCGACCGCGCTAAGATCTACGCGCGCAATGCGCTTCGGATCTATCCAAGGCTGGCAGGCCGACTGACCGCTGCGGGGGTAATGCCGTAGCAGGTACGCAAGGGTGAACCCTCGCGTAACGCCACCAGTACTCTGGTTGAAGAGAACGCAAACCGGAACGCCTCGATGCTACTGCCGCCGGCGTCGGATTCGCAAAACTGTCCATCCATTTGAGCCGGGGCCGCGCTCAGGCGGGGATCAGCAAACCGTCCCAGGCGAAGACGCCGCCGGTGTCGTCCGCGTTGAGGCCATCCAGCACGCGCAGGAGATGCGCCGCACTCTCCTTGGGTGAGAAGAGGCCGTCGGCCGTCGAGTCCGGACGAAAGGGCCGAGACAGACCAGAGGCCACCGTGCCAGGATGTAGCCCCACGACGATCGCCTCCGGTCGGCTGCGGGCAACCTCGATCGCGAGCGTTCGCAGAATCTGGTTCAGCGCCGACTTCGAGGCGCGATAGGCGTACCAGCCGCCGAGTCGATTGTCGCCGATCGACCCGACCCGCGCCGACAAGGCGGCGAACACGCATCGCTCCCGTTGTGCCAGCAGGGGCACGAAATGCTTGGCGACGAGCGCGGGGCCGATCGTGTTGACTTAGAAGACAGTGGCCATCGCGGTGGGATCGAGCGCCTTGACCGTCTTCTCGGGCGAGATGCCTGTCCGGTGGAGAAGGCCGGTGGCGACGATGACCAGACCGACTGGTCCGGCTTCGCCGACCCTGGCCGCCGCCGCCGCAACCGTCGCCTCGTCTGTCAGGTCGATCGGGAGAGTTCGGACGCCCTTTGGGACTGACGCCTCCGAGCGGGAGAGCGCGAAGATTGGCGCGTAGGCCGCAGCCTCGGCGAGCGCGCGGATCAAGGCCCCGCCGATGCCTCCGGACGCACCGATGATGACCGCGCTGGTCTGAGGCGAGGCGGTCAAAGCGTGGACTCCCTGTCTACGGCTGAGCCTCGGCGCCCTCGGTGAAAGATCAAACTGAGATTGTTGGCTGGCATCGCGACGCGCTCGGCCAGATGCAGATCGTGCGCTCGGGCGGCTGCTACGACCGCCTCGCTATCGCGGATCCCCCAGGAGGCATTCCTGGCGCGCAGGCTGTCGTCGAACGCGGCGTTGCTCGGAGCGGTGTGCGCGCCACCCTCCCGAAAAGGACCGTACAGGTAGAGCACACCACCCTCCGCGAGCGTCGCTTCCGCCCCAGCCATCAGCCCAATGGTCGCGTCCCAGGGTGCGATGTGGATCATGTTGATCGCGACGACCGTGGTCAGCCCCCATTGAAGTGGTCCGCCCTTTGGTATGGCTTTTGAGCCTGGAGGACGGACGAGATGGCAAAACACCCGAAGCCCGAGGAGATCGTCGCGAAGCTCCGTCAGGCGGACGTGCTGATCTCACAGGGCCAGAGCGTGGCCGATGCAATCCGCGCGCTCGGTGTGAGTTCGGTGACGTACTACCGGTGGCGGCGTGA
>NZ_VRUT01000076.1:0-23457 GCF_008039465.1 Methylobacterium sp. WL120
CCACCGGGGCCTGCGGCGGCGCCGGCTGGCGCTCGGGCGGGCGGGGGCGGGACATCGGCCGCGGGTTGTCGGAGCCGAGCTGCGGCGTGAACTTGATCAGCGGCTGGCAGATCCGCTTCAGCCCGCGCGGGTCGTGGCGGGCGAGGTCAACGTGGATGTGGTCGTAGTGGAACACGTTGGAGCCCGGCGCCAGCACGGTGGTGAAGCGCTGGCACGCACCGAGGAAGACCTCGCGCAGGAAACCCTGCTCGGCTTCGGTGCCGCGCCAACCGCCCTTGACGGTGATGACGTAGCCGTCGGCGAGCTTGAACGACATCACGTCGATCGCGTTGCCGAAGGAGTGCTCGGAGAGCTTGGCGCCGACTTGGTTGTTGCGCCCGCGGCAGGCGTAGGAGCCGGCGTTGATCTCGGCGACCGGCTGCCCGAAATACAGGGTCGCGGCCGGCTGGATGGTGTCGGCGAGCCAGGCCTCGGCCTCGGCCAGCGCCGGGCAGCCGAGCGTCATCTTCTGCTTCAGGATCACGGCGCCGCCGCCCAGCCGCGTGACCCGGAACGGCTGGGTCATGCCGCAGGGGCCGGGTCCGTCGATCTCCTTGGCCGGCACGACGAACTCGGTCGGCTCGACCAGCTTCTTGGCCAGGCACACCTGTTCCGCCTGGTCGCGCCAGGCGTCGCGGCGCTCAAACTTGTTGATCGCACAGCCGGTGAGCCCCGCGCCGAACAGCGCAAGGGCGGAGAACGCGAGTACGCTACGCCACATGGTGCGGAGAATGCTCACGATCGCGTAAATGCGGTGCTAACGCTGCCGCCGTCGCGACGCGGGCCTTCGCATGGTAGGGCCTGCAAATGGCGGTCGCGTTCGTGCCATCGCGCATGAAACCTGCACGGGCTTGCGCGCCGCTGTCGCCGGCGCCGCCCCCGAACCGATAAGTCCAAGTCGCTCAAGTCAAGGACGCGTGATGCTCTCGTTGGTCGACCTGCGCCGCCGCATCGAAGCCGGCACCCTCACGCCCGAGGGCGCGATCCGGCTGTCACAGGAGGCGATCCTCGCGCGCGATCCTGTGGTGCGCGCCACGGTGGTCACCGATCCCGCCCCCGCCGTCACCGATGCGGGACCGCTCGCCGGAATCGCGGTGGGCGTGAAGGACATCATCGACACCGCCGCGATGCCGACGCAGATGGGCTCGCCGATCTACGAGGGCTGGCAGCCGAAGACCGACGCCCCGATCGTGATGCGCCTGAAGGCCCTCGGCGCGGTGGTGCTGGCCAAGACCACGACCTCGCCCTTCGCCAGCGTCGACCCCACCGAGACCACGAATCCGCACGATCCCGGCCACACGCCCGGCGGCTCCTCGGCGGGCTCGGCCGCCGCGGTCGGGGCCGGGATGCTGCCGCTCGCGCTCGGCACGCAGACCGGCGGCTCGGTGATCCGCCCGGCAAGCTTCTGCGGCTGCGCCGCGATCAAGCCCTCGTTCCGGCTGCTGCCGACGGTCGGCGTCAAGACGTTCTCGTGGGCGCTCGACACGCTCGGCCTGTTCGGTGCCGGCGTCGGCGACGTCGCCCACGCGCTGGCGCTGATCGCCGCCCGCCCGGCAATCGACCTGGGCGGCACCCCGCCCGGCACGCCGCGGGTGACGGTCGTGACGCAGGACTTCGCCGAGGCTCCCGCGCCGGAGGCGCAAGGCGCGCTTGACCGGGCGCGGCAGGCCGCCGAGCGCGCGGGCGCGCTGGTGCGCGACTTCGCGCTGCCGCCGGAATTCACGGCCGCGTTCGAGTGCCACGGGACGATCCAGAATTTCGAGGCGCGCCAGGCGCTCGCCTGGGAATACGCCCACCACCGCGACGCCTTGAGCCCGCGGCTCGGGCCGCAGCTCGACGCCGCGCAGGGGCTGGACGCCGCCGCCTACGACGACGCGCGGCGCAAGGCGCACCGGGCGCGGCGCCTCCTCAAGACGCTGTTCTCGGACTTCGACGCGATCCTGACCTATTCCGCCCCCGGCTTCGCCCCGCGGACGCTGGCCTCAACCGGCGACGCCCGCTTCAACCGCCTATGGACGCTGATGGGCGTGCCCTGCGTGAACGTGCCGGTGCCGGGCGACGGCCTGCCGGTCGGCGTGCAGGTCATCGCGCGGTTCGGCGACGACGGGCGCGCGCTCGCCGTCGCCGCGATGATCGAGGGCGCCCTGGAACGCTAGCGCATTTTCCGTGATCTCTGGATCACTGAAAATGCTCTAACCTGCTGTGTGGTCGCATCTTCTTCACGCGAGCCGGCATCCACCTCGCTTGAAAATGCTTTAGCGCCTCAGACCGTGGCGTCCTCGCCGAGCGTGTCCTCGACGTAGAGCTGTTCCAGCAGCACCTTGATCACCGCCATCATCGGCAGGGCCAGCGCGATGCCCCACAGGCCGAAGATCACGCCGAGCACGAGCTGCCCGGCGAAGATCGTGGCCGGCGGGATGTCGAGGGCGCGCTTCTGGATGAACGGGGTGAGCCCGTAGCTCTCCAGGCACTGCACCGCCAGGTAGACGCCGAGCGCGCCGAGCAGCGCGTTCGTCCCCGAGGCGAGGCTCGCCAGCAGGATGATCACGCCGGCGAGCAGCGGCCCGACCGTCGGCACGAAGGCCAGCAGGCCCGCCTGCAGCCCGAGGATCAAGGAGCCGCCGATACCGAGGAAGCTGAGGCCGGCCCAGATGCAGACGAAGATCACCGCCATCGTGATCAGCTGGCCGAACAGCCAGTGCCGCAGGGTCTCTCCGGCGCCGTCGAGCACCTTGGCCCAGCGCCCGCGCTTCTTCGGCGGGATGAAGCGCAGCACCCCGTCGCGGTAGCTGCCCGGGTCGGCGGCGAAGGACAGGCCGAGGAACACGATCACCAGCACGTTGCCGAGCGCGCTGAACAACCCGACGAGCACCGTGGCCGCCGGACCGAGGACGTTGCCGGCATCCGAAAGCAGCGAACTTGGGCTCTTGATCGCACCGGAAGCGAGGCCGGCGAGCCCGCCGGGCTTCTTGTCGTCGTCCTTCGGCGCGGGCTTCTCGTCCTTACCGGGGCCGCTCTGGCCCGTGCCGTTCTGCCCCTTGTCGTCCGAGCCGCCGCCCGGTTCGAGCATCGGCAGGTCGATCCCGTAGGAGGACAGCCACTCGGTGACGGTGCCCGCCTGACCCTTGATGGTCTGGCCGAGGTCGCGACCCTGCTGCACCACCGTGGCGCCGCCGAAGCCGATCAGGCCGATGGCCGCGGCCGCCACCGCCAGGCTGGCGATCGTCAGCCTCAGGCCGCGGGGCAGGGGCAGGAGGTGGCCGAGGCCGCGGGTGAGCCCGTCGAGGAAGACCCCGAGCAGCACCCCGGCGAAGACCAGGAACAGGGTGCCCACCGACATCCAGGCCAGCGCCAGGAACGCCACGAACGACACCACGGCGATGCCGGATGCGGCGAGCGGCAGGGTTCCCCGCCACGGGCCCACGGGGCCGGCGAACGCTTCGGTCTTGGGCTCGGCCATGTCGTCTTTCGTAACTGATGCGAGGTCGGCGCTCACGAGCGCTTGTGCGGCGCCGCGGTCAACCCTCGGTCGTCGCGGCGTCACCGAGGATCGCGGCCCAGTGCGCGGCGGCCGCGTCGTCCGCTTCCGCCGCCTCGACCCAGCCGCCCTTCGTCCCGTCCACCAGGTGCTCGCGCTTCCAGAACGGGGCCCGCGTCTTCAGATAGTCCATCAGGAAGCTCGCCGCCTCGAAGGCCGCGACGCGGTGGCTCGACGCGGTGATCACCAGCACGATGCCGTCGCCCGGCGCCACGAGGCCGTAGCGGTGGATCACCCGGACCGCCTGCAGCGGCCAGCGCGCCTCGGCCGCCGCCGTCACTCGCCCGATCTCGGCCTCGGCCATGCCGGGATAATGCTCCAGCTCGAGCGCCTCGAGCCGTCCGCCCTCGTCGCGGCACAGCCCCGTGAAGGTGACGACCGCGCCGGCGCGACCGGCGAGCCGCCCGTTCAGCGCGGCGATCTCGGCGGCCACGTCGAACGGCGCGGCCTGGATCGCGACGGTGGGCAGGGGCGCGGGGCTTGGTGCGGCGGAGGGCGGAGGAGGGGGCGACATCGGGTTCTCGGCGCGGCGCAGCGGGGTGACGGTGACAGTGACGGTGGCGCGACGACGAAACACGCTTGCGCCTGACTCGGCCATCGCCTGCGCCTATATGGCATATCGGATCGCCGCCAGCAGGCGCGGGCCGATCGGCCCCGAAGGACGAAGACGTGACGCCCGAACTGATCCTTCCCTACGACGGCGTCCTGCCGGAATTCGCCAGCCGTCCGGTCTGGTGCGGGCGCGGCAGCACGGCAATCGGCGCCGTGCGCCTCGGCAGCCAGGCCTGGATCGGCGACGACGGCGTGATCCGCGCGGACGGGCAGCCGGTCACCCTCGGCGACCGGTTCTGGCTCGGGCACCGCTCCACCGTCCACATCGCCACCTTCACCCACGGCACCACCGTCGGCGACAGGGTCACGGTGGGGCGCAACAGCGTGGTGCACGCCTGCACGGTCGGCTCCGACGTGGTGATCGAGGACGACGTCGTGATCCTCGACGGGGCCAGCATCGGCGACGGCGCGGTGATCGAGGCCGGCGCGACGGTGTTTCCGCGGGCGCAGCTCGCCGGCGGCTTCGTCTACGCCGGCAGCCCGGCCAAGCCGCAGCGCCCGATCGACCGGGCCGAGATCGACGACCGCGCCGAGCGCCTGCGCGAGGCCGCGGGCGACCCGGTGCCCGTCGCCGCCGGCGATCCGCCGGAGGTGGAGGACACGGTCTACGTCGCCAGCACGGCCCGCGTCCGCGGCCGCGTCAGCCTCGGTGCCGGATCGAGCGTGCTGTTCTCCTGCGACCTCCACGCCGAGGTCGGGCCGATCCTCGTCGGCGCCGACACCAACATCCAGGACAACACCGTGATCCGCACCCGCGGGGAGGGCGTCGTCATCGGCCGCGACACCACCATCGGCCACAACGTCCGCATCGGCGACAGCCGCATCGGCGCCCGCTCTCTGATCGGCATCGGCGCCTCGGTCGCCCCCGGCACGGTCATCGCCGACGACGTCATGCTGGCGGCAGGGAGTACCACCGATCCCGGCCAGCTCCTCGAAGGCGGCTACCTCTGGGGCGGCCGCCCGGCCCGCATCCTCGCCCCGCTGGACGCCGAGAAGCGCGCGATGATGGTCCGGATCGTCGAGGGCTATTGCGAGCACGGACGGGAATACCGGAAGGCCGAAGCCGGCCGGGGGTAAGCGCGGGGCGCGCGCGAACCTCGCCGCGGCCACCGATTGACCGGCTTTGGTGCTGTTCGAGGTCCGCGCATCCCTTCGCCCCGCTTGCGGGGAGAGGGCTTTGACGACCTCGTCGTCGGCGAAGCGAGGCCGCAGCCGAGGGTGAGGGTGAGGGGGCTTCGACGGGGAAGCCTCATCCAGCACCTCCCCCTCACCGCCGCGTCGGCTCCGCCTCCGCTTCCTGCAGGCACGACGCGGTGCCTGCAGGCCTCTCCCCGCCCGCGGGGAGAGGAGGCGTTCGCTCGTTCGCCTAAACCTGCGCCCGCCCGCGAACGCCCTACCTCAATCCTCCAGCCCGATCAGCTGGAAGCTGGTGTGGAGGTCGTTCGACATCGGCACGTTGAGGCGCTCGCCGTTCGGCAGGCGCTTGAGGAACCAGCGCTCGTAGGTCCAGCGCAGCTCGCGGCTCTCGGCGAGGCGGCTGAAGGTGGCGGCGACCGCACCGGCCATCTCCGGGTCGTCCTTGCGGAACATGATGCCGTAGGGCTCGAACGACAGCTTGTCCGGCAGCACCGTGTACTTGGCGCCGTCGGTCCCATCGTTGGCGATCAGGCCGTAGAGCAGGATGTCGTCGGTGGCGAAGGCGTCGGCCCGGCCGTCCTTGACCATGGCGTAGGATTCGGCGTGGTCCTTTCCGGTCAGGATCTCGGCCTGCAGCTTGAGCTTGGCCAGGATGTCGCGCACGGCGCGCTCGTTGGTGGTGCCGGCCGTGACGACGACCTTCTTGCCGCCCAGCTCGCGATAGGACGTGATCGCCGAGGCCCGCGGCACCAGGAGCTTCGTCGCGCTGATGAACGTCACCGGCGAGAACGCGGCCGTGCGGCGGCGTTCGGCGTTGGCGGTGGTCGAGCCGCATTCGAGGTCGACCCTGCCCTCGGACACCGCCGCGAACCGCGTCTCGGAGGTCACCGGCTCGTAGCGGACCTTCAGGTCGGTGCGCCCGGTCTCGCGGCCGATCTCGTCGACGATCTCGCCGCAGAGGTCGATCGCGTAGCCGATCGGGCGCGGGCTGCCGTCGGCCCGCTTGCCCTCGACGAAGGAGAACGGGACCGAGCTGATGCGGTAGCCGATTACCACCTCGCCCTTGGCGGCGATGGTCTTGAGCGAGCCGGTGAGCACGTCGACCGCCCCCGCGGGCCCGGGCGTCGCCACGGACCCGACCGCTATCAGCCCCGCCGCCAACGCCGCGATCACCTTGCCTGACGCCATCGCGATACTCCTGGATACGGCAGGCAAAGCCCGGTCGGGACGGAGGCCTACTCGGCGGCGGCCACGGCGCCGACGTGGTCGAGCCGCTGGTCGCTCGTGGTCAGCTGGCCCTCCCATTTCGCGACGGCGACGGTGGCGATGCTGTTGCCGAGGACGTTGGTCGCCGAGCGGCCCATGTCGAGGAACTGGTCGATGCCGATGATCAGCAGCAGCCCGGCCTCCGGGATGTTGAACTGCGTCAGCGTCGCCGAGATCACGACGAGCGAGGCGCGCGGCACGCCGGCCATGCCCTTCGATGTCACCATCAGCAGGAACAGCATCGTGAGCTGCTGCCCCCAGGTGAGCGGGATGTTGTACGCCTGCGCGATGAACATCACCGCGAAGGTGCAGTACATCATCGAGCCGTCGAGGTTGAACGAGTAGCCCATCGGCAGCACGAACGAGGTGATGCGGTTGGGTACGCCGAACTGCTCGAGGTTCGTGAGCATCTTCGGGTACGCCGCCTCGCTCGATGCGGTCGAGAAGGCGAGCACGAACGGCTCCTTGATCAGGTTGAACAGCCGTTTGATCCCGGCTCCCCCGAGCATCAGGAAGCCGACGCCCATCAGCAGGCCCCAGAGCACGCCGAGGCCGATGTAGAACTCGACCAGGAACTTGCCGTAGGTGACGAGCACGCCGATGCCCTGCGTGGTGATCGTCGCCGCGATCGCCGCGAACACCGCGACGGGCGCGAACAGCATCACGTAGCCGGTGACCTTGAGCATCACGTCGGCCACGCCCTCGATGCCCTTGGCCAGGAAGTGGCCCTTCTCGCCGAGCGCCGCGAGCGCCACGCCGAAGAAGATCGAGAACACGACGATCTGCAGGATCTCGTTGTTGGCCATCGCCTCGACCGCGCTCTTGGGCACGAGGTGGGTGACGAACTCCTTCAGCGACAGCGAGGCGGCCTTCAGGCCGGTGCCGGCGCCGACGTCGGGCAGCGGCAGGTTCAGGTTGTGGCCGGGCTGCATGATGTTGACGAGGACAAGGCCGAGCATCAGCGAGCAGAACGAGGCGCCGACGAACCACAGCAGCGCCTTGCCGCCGACGCGACCGACCGAGGCCGTATCCCCGAGATGCGCGATGCCGACGACGAGCGTCGAGAACACCAGCGGCGCGATGATCATCTTGATCAGCCGCAGGAAGATGTCGCTGATCAGCGCGATGTAGCCGGCGATCTCCTTGGAGGTCTGCGGATCGGGCCAGGTGATGCTACAGAGATAGCCGACCGCGATGCCCAGTAGCATGCCCACGAAGATCATGGTCGTCAGCCGCGAACCTGTCATCGGGAACTCCTGGGCGAATGCGAGCCGGCGCGAGACTGTCCGTTAAGAGAATGTGAAGCAGGAAGCGCGCCATGCGCAAGCGGCTGCGCAGCTTTAATCCCGTCGTTTCAGACCTTTTGTTTTTTGCCGGGATCGGATGATCCGGCGTGGCATTCTCGTTGCGCCGCGGGCTATGCTTGGCCGCGGTCCCGCTGAAACTGCGGTCGCCGCGCCTTGTGGCCTCCGAGCCACAGGTGCGGTACGGGACTTGCCATGAATACGGGACTTGCCATGAATGCGGGACTTGCCCTCAAGGCACGGCGCGCAGACGGAGAGACGGGCACACGATGGATGTCTTCGTACAGCAGTTGATCAACGGGCTGACGCTCGGGTCGATCTACGGCCTGATCGCGATCGGATACACGATGGTGTTCGGCATCATCGGCATGGTCAACTTCGCCCACGGCGACGTCTTCATGGTCTCAAGCTTCATCGCCTTGATCGGCTTCCTGATCCTCACCACCTGGCTCGGCGTCTCGTCGATCGCGCTGGCCTTCCTGATCGTGCTCGTGGTCTCGATGGTGCTCACCGCGCTCTGGGGCTGGGCGATCGAGCGGGTGGCCTATCGTCCCCTGCGCGGCTCCTTCCGGCTGGCGCCGCTGATCTCGGCGATCGGCGTCTCGATCTTCCTCTCGAACTTCGTCCAGGTGGCGCAGGGCGCGCGCAACAAGCCGCTTCCGCCGATGCTGTCGGGCGGGATCACCCTGTTCGAGACCGACGGCTTCCAGGTGTTCCTGTCCTACAAGCAGTGCCTGATCATGGCGGTGACCGCGGTGCTGCTCACCGGCTTCTGGTACCTCGTCCAGCGCACGCCTTTCGGCCGGGCGCAGCGCGCCTGCGAGCAGGACCGCAAGATGGCCGCGCTGCTCGGCATCGACGTCGATCGCACGATCTCGCTCACCTTCGTGCTCGGCGCCGCGCTCGCCGCCGTCGCCGGCGTCCTGTACCTGATGTATTACGGTGTGGTCTCGTTCTCGGACGGCTTCGTGCCGGGGGTGAAAGCGTTCACCGCGGCGGTTCTGGGCGGCATCGGCTCGCTGCCGGGCGCGGTGCTCGGCGGACTGATCATCGGCCTGATCGAGACGTTCTGGTCGGCCTACTTCTCGATCGAGTACAAGGACGTCGCCGCCTTCTCGATCCTCGCCGTGGTGCTCATCTTCATGCCGTCGGGGATCCTCGGCCGCGCCGAGGTCGAGAAGGTCTGATGGCCGCCGCCACACGCGGGGCCGTCGGCCTCCCCGGCATCCTCAAGGACGCCGCCTTCTACGCGCTCGGCACCTTCGCGCTGTGCGTGCCGTTGGTCGCCTTCCGGACCGATGCCGGCCCAACCGGCGGCCTCGAGCTGACGCCGCGCTGGGGGCTCGTCCTCGCGCTCTGCGCCGCGATCTTCCTGGCCCGCCTCGCGCAGCGCCTGATCCTGATGCGCCGCGACGCCCGCCGGGCGCTCACCCCGGCGCGTTCGCAGGCAACGGAGGCGGTCGGCGCCACCCCGAATGCCGGGCAGCGCGTCTCGATGCTGGCGCTGTGGCTGTTCATCGGCGTCGCGCTGACGCTCCCCGTCGTCGCGGCGCTCGCCAGCGGCAGCCTCGGGGAGGGGCGCTACTGGATCGACCTCGGCATCCTGATCCTCACCTACGTGATGCTCGGCTGGGGCCTCAACATCGTCGTCGGCCTCGCGGGCCTGCTCGACCTCGGCTACGTCGCGTTCTACGCGGTCGGCGCTTATTCCTACGCACTCCTGTCCACGACCTTCGGCCTGTCGTTCTGGGTCTGCCTTCCGCTCGCCGGCCTGTTCGCCGCCCTGTGGGGCATGCTGCTCGGCTTTCCCGTGCTGCGGTTGCGCGGCGACTACCTCGCCATCGTCACGCTGGCCTTCGGCGAGATCATCCGCCTCGTGCTGATCAACTGGGTCGACGTCACCGGCGGCGGCGCCGGCATCTCGTCGATCCCGCGCGCGACCTTCTTCGGCATCCCCTTCACCGCGGGCGAGGACGGGTTCGCGGCCCGCTTCGGGCTGACCTTCGACTCGATGCACCGGGTCGTGTTCCTGTACTACCTGATCCTGGCGCTCGCCCTGATCACCAACGTCGTGACGCTGCGGCTGCGGCGGCTGCCGATCGGCCGCGCCTGGGAGGCGTTGCGCGAGGACGAGATCGCCTGCCGCTCGCTCGGCATCAACACCACCACGACGAAGCTCACGGCCTTCGCCCTCGGGGCGGCCTTCGGCGGGTTCGCCGGCTCGTTCTTTGCCGTGCGACAGGGCTTCATCAGCCCCGAGAGCTTCAACTTCCTCGAGAGCGCGATCATCCTGGCGATCGTGGTGCTCGGCGGCATGGGCAGCCAGGTCGGCGTCGCGATCGCGGCGGTGGCCATGGTCGGCGGCCCCGAGATGCTGCGCAACCTCGGGTTCCTGAAGGCCGTGTTCGGCCAGGGCTTCGATCCGAACGAGTACCGCCTGCTGCTGTTCGGCCTCGCCATGGTGGCGATGATGGTCTGGCGCCCGCGCGGGCTGATCTCGGAGCGAACGCCCTCGGTGGCGCTCGGCGAGCGCCGCGCGATCTCGGGCGCCCACGTCAGCGAGGGCCACGGTTGATGACACGGCCTTCCCCCGACGCCGAGGCGGTGCTCACCGTCGACCACCTCACCATGCGCTTCGGCGGGCTCGTCGCCGTCGGCGACCTGTCCTTCGAAGCGCGTCGCGGCGACATCACCGCGCTGATCGGCCCGAACGGCGCCGGCAAGACCACGGTCTTCAACTGCATCACCGGCTTCTACAAGCCGACCGAGGGCATGCTGACGCTGGCCCACGCCGACGGATCGAAGCACCTGCTCGAACGCCTGCCGAACCATGCCGTCAACCGGATCGGCCGGGTGGCGCGCACCTTCCAGAACATCCGCCTGTTCCAGGGCATGACGGTGCTGGAGAACCTTCTCGTCGCCCAGCACGCTCCGCTGATGCGGGCGTCCGGCATGACCGTGCTCGGGCTCCTCGGCCTCCCGGTCTACCGCCGGGCGGAGGCCGCGGCGATCGAGCGGGCCAAGGACTGGCTCGGCCGCATCGACCTGATCGACCGGGCCGACGACCCGGCCGGCGACCTGCCCTACGGCGCCCAGCGCCGCCTGGAGATCGCCCGGGCGATGTGCACCGAGCCGGTCCTGCTCTGCCTCGACGAGCCCGCCGCCGGCCTGAACCCGCGCGAATCGGGCGAGCTCAACGCGCTGCTGCGCCACATTCGCGACGCGCACGACACCTCGGTGCTGCTGATCGAGCACGACATGTCGGTGGTGATGGAGATCTCCGACCACGTCGTGGTGCTCGATTACGGCGTGAAGATCGCCGACGGCACGCCCGGCGAAGTCCGCGCCGACCCGCGGGTGATCGCGGCCTATCTCGGCGTCGAGGACGAGGAGGTCGAGGCCGTCGAGGCCGAGGTCGGCCTCACCGTGACCCATCTGGAGGTCGAGGCTTGAGCGTCGCCGGCATCAACGTCCTCGTCGAGGAGACCCGGGCGCTCGCCGCCGAGAAGGCCGGGGTCCGCAAGACCCTGCTCTCGGTGCGCGGGGTCTCGACCTATTACGGCAGCGTCGCGGCTCTGCGCGGCGTCGACCTCGACGTCACCGAGGGCGAGATCGTCACGCTGATCGGCGCCAACGGCGCCGGCAAGTCGACCCTGATGATGACGATCTTCGGGGCGCCGCAGGCCCGCGAGGGCACGATCACCTACGACGGGCGCGACATCACCCGCCTGCCGACCCACGAGATCGCCCGCCTGGCGATCGCGCAGTCGCCGGAGGGCCGGCGGGTCTTCCCGCGCATGAGCGTGCACGAGAACCTGCAGATGGGTGCCGCGCTCCACAACGGACAGTACTTCGCGCAGGATCTGGAGCGCGTCTGCGCCCTGTTCCCGCGGCTGAAGGAACGCCTGACCCAGCGCGCCGGCACCATGTCGGGCGGCGAGCAGCAGATGCTGGCCATCGCCCGCGCCCTGATGAGCCGCCCGCGCCTGCTGCTGCTCGACGAGCCCTCGCTCGGGCTCGCGCCCCTGGTGGTGAAGGGCATCTTCGACGCGGTGCGCGACCTCAACCGGCGCGACGGCATGACGATCTTCCTCGTCGAGCAGAACGCCTACCATGCGCTCAAGCTGGCGCATCGCGGCTACGTGCTGGTCAACGGCCGCATCACCATGAGCGGCACCGGGCGGGCGCTGCTCGCCGACCCCGCGATCAAGGCCGCCTACCTCGAAGGCGGGCACGGCGCCCCGGTGGAGGCCTGACGCGATGCAGGGTGTGATCTACGAGGAAGAATCGATCGCGCTGTTCCTCCTCGTCACCGTGGCGATGGGCGGCTGGGCCGGGTGGATGGCCGCCCGGGGCCTCGCCAAGGCGTGGCGGCCGCTCTGGCAGATCGTGCCGGCGCTCCTCGCGGTGGCGGCGGCGGTGCGCTTCATCCACTTCGCGCTATTCGGTGGGACGCTTCTGTCACTGCACTACTATGCGGTCGACGCCGTCGTCGTCATGATCGTCGGGCTGGCGGGCTACCGCTGGACCCGGACGCGGCAGATGACGACCCAGTATCGCTGGCTCTACGAGCGGACCTCGCCCCTGACCTGGCGGAGCCGTGCGCCGGCGGCCGGCGAACCTTGATCGCGACCGCGGCGAGGCGCGTGCCGAGCGCACGATTCTTGCCCTTCGCCCGCGGTCCGAATTCAGATCACAACCAAGGGGATTTGCGATGAGAGCGATACTTCTGGCCGGCCTCGGTCTCGGTGCCATGCTCGCGGCGGCGCAAGGCGCCGAGATCAAGCTCGGCATCGCCGCGCCGATCACCGGCAACAGCGCGGCGATCGGGACGCAGCTCAAGAACGGCGCGACCCAGGCGGTCGAGGACCTGAACAAGTCCGGCGCGGTGAAGGGCACCACCTTCTCGGTCCTCGTCGGCGACGACGCGTCCGACCCCAAGCAGGGCGTCTCGGTCGCCAACAAGTTCGCCTCGGACGGCGTGAAGATGGTCGTCGGCGACTACAATTCCGGCGTGTCGATCCCGGCCTCCGACGTCTACCAGGACGCCGGCATCATCCAGGTGACCCCGGCCTCGACGGCGGTGAAGTTCACCGAGCGCGGCCTCTGGAACGTGTTCCGCACCTGCGGACGCGACGACCAGCAGGGCGCGGTGGCGGGCGCGTACCTCGCCACGAACTTCAAGGGCAAGAAGATCGCCTTCGTCCACGACAAGACCCCCTACGGCAAGGGCTTGGCCGACGAGACCCTGAAGGCGCTGAAGGCCAACGGCGGCAAGGACGCGATCTACGAGGGCATCAACCCGGGCGAGAAGGACTATTCGGCCCTCGTCTCGAAGCTGAAGTCCAACAAGATCGACGTGGTGTACTTCGGCGGCTACTACACCGAAGCCGGTTTGATCCTGCGCCAGATGAGCGACCAGGGCTTGAAGGCGCCGCTGATGGGCGGCGACGGCCTCGTCGACAAGGAGTTGGTGGCGATCGCCGGCCCGGCGGCGGAAGGCACCCTGACCACGTTCCCGCCGGACGCGCGCAAGAACCCCAACGCCAAGGACGCGCTCGCCGGCTTCAAGGCCAAGGGCATCGATCCCGAGGGCTACACCCTCTACTCCTACGCCGCGGTCCAGGTGCTGGCCAAGGCGATGCAGGAGACCGGCTCGACCGACGGCAAGAAGCTGGCGGAGTGGCTGCACATGGGCAAGCCGGTCGACACCGTCGTCGGCCCGATCGCCTACGACAAGAAGGGCGACATCACGAAGCCCGACTACGTCATGTACCAGTGGAAGAAGAACGCGGCCGGCAACATCGACTACGCCGGCAACGAAGTCACCAAGTAGCGCTCGTCGCTCCGAAGACCGAGCCGTCCCGTGCCCTGCGGGGCGGCTCGTTCGTCTGCGTTCCGCGAGACAGATTGGCGGCTTTCCAGGCATAATCCCCGCCGAGCCGCGAAATCCCGGTGCGTCCGTCCGGGAATCGTGCACATTGCATCCCGCATGGGCGAAACCGCCCGGCTCCGACGTTCGGATCGACAACCGGGTGGACCCTGTGAACGCCGACGCGCCACGGCCTCGATCCGTGCGGGCAGACCGCACCCGGCCGGAGACGGTCCGGTTCCGGGTCATGGGTGCGTTTACTGCTTCGGTTCCGATGCGCGGCGCAATTGTCCCCAGCCCATCGGCCAAGCTCGCTTCGCCGAGCCTCGTTCCGGCACCATCATTGCAGAGGCCCGGCAAGCGCCGGTCGCCCTCTGTGCGTCCGCCACACGCCGCACTGTCCGTGCGGCTCGTCACGGGAGTTTCGTCTTGACGCAATCCAACCTCGACCGCCGCGGGATCGTCGCCGGCCTTGCACTCGGCGCGGCGCTGTTCGCTGCCGGCGCCCAGGCCCAGGAGCTGACCGGCACGCTGAAGAAGGTGAAGGAGACCAACGCCCTCACCATCGGCTACCGCGATTCCTCGGTGCCGTTCTCCTACCTCGACGGCGACCAGAAGCCGGTCGGCTACGCGATGGACATCTGCCTGAAGATCGCCGAGGCGGTGAAGAAGGAGCTCAAGCTTCCGGGCATGGAGGTGAAGCTCAACCCGGTCACCTCCGCGACCCGCATCCCGCTGATCGCCAACGGCACGATCGACCTCGAGTGCGGCTCGACCACGAACAACGCCGACCGCCAGAAGCAGGCTTCGTTCACCAACACCCACTTCCTGACGGCGACCCGCTACGTCTCGAAGAAGGACGCCAAGCTGCACACGATCGACGACCTCAAGGGCAAGACCGTGGTCTCGACCTCGGGCACGACGAACATCAAGCAGATCAACGAGGCCAACACGGCCAAGAGCATGGGCCTGACCATCCTGCCCGCCAAGGACCACGCCGAGGCGTTCCTGATGGTCGAGACCGGCCGCGCCGTCGCCTTCGTGATGGACGACGTGCTGCTCGCCTCGCTGATGGCCGGCTCGAAGACCCCCGACGCCTACGAGATCTCGACGGAAGCCCTGTCGAAGCCCGAGCCCTACGGCATCATGCTGCGCAAGGACGACGCGCCGTTCAAGGCCGTGGCCGACGCCGCGACCAAGGCGCTGTACGAGAGCCCCGAGGGCAAGGCGCTCTACACCAAGTGGTTCGAGAAGCCGATCCCGCCGCGCAACATCAACCTGAAGCTCCCGATGAGCGACGCGATGGTGAAGCAGTTCAAGAGCCCGAGCGACAGCGCCGACCCGGCCGCCTACTGAGCCGGGCCGAGCGGATCCCGGGGGGGCGCCCTTCGGGATCCGCGACGCGGATCGATCGAACGAGAAACGGTGAAGCGCGGGCGATGAACTACAACTGGAACTGGGGCATCTTCTTCGAACCATCCCCCGAAGGCACCGGCACCTATGCCGACATGCTGCTCTCGGGCCTGGTCTGGACGATCGCGACTGCGCTCTCATCCTGGGTCATCGCCTTCTTCCTCGGATCGCTCGTGGGCGTGATGCGCACGCTGCCGTCGAAGGCCGCGAACGCGGTCGGCACGGCCTATGTCGAGCTGTTCCGCAACATCCCGCTCCTGGTGCAGATGTTCCTCTGGTACTTCGTGCTGCCGGAGGTGCTGCCGCAATCCTGGGGCAACGCCCTCAAGCAGCTGCCGAACGCGCCGTTCTACACCGGCGTCGTCTGCCTCGGGTTCTTCACCGCCTCGCGCGTCGCCGAGCAGGTGCGCGCCGGCATCCAGTCGCTGCCGCGGGGCCAGGGCCTCGCCGGCACGGCGATGGGCTTCACGGTCTACCAGACCTATCGCTACGTGCTGCTGCCGAACGCCTACCGGGTCATCCTGCCGCCGATGACCTCGGAGTTTTTGAACAACCTCAAGAACACCTCCGTCGCGCTGACGATCGGGCTGCTCGAGCTCACCGCCCGGGCGCGCTCGATGCAGGAATTCTCGTTCCAGGTGTTCGAGGCCTTCACGGCCGCCACGATCCTCTACGTCCTCATCAACCTCTTCGTCATCGTGCTCGCGTCCCTCCTGGAACGCAGCGTGGCGGTTCCCGGGCAGCGCTGATGTTCTCGAACTTCGATTTCGGCGTCGTCTTCGGATCGCTGCCCTACCTGTTCGGGACGGGCATGGTGTTCACCGTGACCCTGACGGCGCTCGCCGCCGGCATGGGCGTGGTGCTTGGCACCCTGCTCGCCATGGCGCGGCTTTCGGGCGTGCCCGGTCTCAAGCACGTGGCTAAGGTCTACGTCGAGCTGATGCGTTCGCTGCCGCTCGTGCTGGTGATCTTCTGGTTCTACTTCCTGGTGCCGTATATCGGCGCCTACCTCACCGGCGCCTCGCGGCCGATCCAGGTCGGCGCGTTCTCGTCGGCGCTGATCACCTTCACGCTGTTCGAGGCGGCCTACTTCTCCGAGATCATGCGCGCCGGCATCCAGTCGATCCCCAAGGGGCAGACCGGGGCGGCCTACGCGCTTGGCATGACCTATGCCCAGACGATGATCACCGTCGTGCTGCCGCAGGCCTTCCGCAACATGCTGCCGCTGCTGCTGACGCAGACGATCGTGCTCTTCCAGGACACCTCGCTGGTCTACGTGCTGTCGCTGACCGACTTCCTCGGCGCCGCCTCGAAGGTGGCCCAGCGCGACGGGCGCCTCGTCGAGATGTACCTGTTCGCGGCGGTCGTCTACTTCGCCGTCTGCTTCTCGGCCTCGTTCCTGGTGCGCCGGCTCCAGCGCCGCGTCGCCATCATCCGCTGATCGCCGTTTCACGTGATCGCCGTTTCCAAGTGATCGCTGTTTCCAAGTGATCGCTGTTTCCAAGTGATCGCTGTTTGAAGGACCGCGCCATGACCTCGACGCCGATGCCGGCCCCGACCGCCACGACGCCCGTCGCCCCCGGTTCGGTCGCGCCATCCGACTCCGGCCTGCAGTCCGGACCGCTGACGAGCCCGCCGCCGCGCATCGCCACCGGCACGCCGATGATCGCCATCGACAACGTCAGCAAGTGGTACGGCGACTTCCAGGTGCTCACGAACTGCACCACCCAGGTCGCCAAGGGCGAGGTCGTCGTTGTCTGCGGACCGTCGGGCTCCGGCAAGTCGACCCTGATCAAGTGCGTCAACGCCCTGGAGCCGATCCAGAAGGGCCAGATCACGGTCAACGACACCAAGGTCGTCGACAAGGCCACCGACCTGCCGAAGCTCCGCTCGCGGGTCGGCATGGTGTTCCAGCACTTCGAGCTGTTCCCGCACCTCTCGATCACCGAGAATCTCACGGTCGCCCAGCGCAAGGTGCTGAAGCGGCCGGCCGAGGAGGCGAAGAAGAAGGGCATGGACCTGCTCGCCCGCGTCGGGCTGTCGGCCCACGCCGACAAGTATCCCGGCCAGCTTTCCGGCGGCCAGCAGCAGCGCGTGGCGATCGCCCGGGCGCTCGCCATGAACCCGGTGGTGATGCTGTTCGACGAGCCGACCTCGGCGCTCGACCCGGAAATGGTCGGCGAGGTGCTCGACGTGATGGTCGAACTCGCCAAGGAGGGCATGACGATGATGGTCGTGACCCACGAGATGGGCTTCGCCCGCAAGGTCGCCGACCGGGTGATCTTCATGGATCGCGGCGAGATCGTCGAGGACGCCCGGAAGGAGGACTTCTTCGGCCAGCCCCGCAGCGAGCGCGCGCAGCAGTTCCTGTCGAAGATCCTGCAGCACTGACCGTTTGGTTCGGCGAGCCCGGCGCGACATCCACGCACCGGGCTTGGAGGCTCAGCGCTCGATCTGCACCGGGCCGTCCATGCCCGGCCAGTCCGAGTATCCGTTGGCGCCGCCGCCGTACCAGTAGGGTTTGGGCGCCTCCGCGAGCGGCGCGCCCGAGGCCAGCCGCGCGACGAGGTCGGGGTTGGCGATGTAGGGCCGGCCGAAGCTGAACAGGTCGGCGTGGCCTTCGGCCAGCTCCTTCTCGGCCAGATCCAGGGTGTACTGGTTGTTGCCGACATAGGCGCCCGAGAAGCGCTTGCGCAGGTCGAGGAAGTCGACGCCGTCCGGCACGTCGCGCGTCTGCTGCGTCACGCCCTCGATCGTGTGGATGTAGAGCAGGCCGAAACCGGACAGCGCGTCGACATAGGCGCCGAAGGTGGCATGCGGGTCGCTGTCCAACGGCGTCTTACCGGGCTCGGTGGTCGCGGGCGACAGGCGGATGCCGACGCGGTTTCCCCCACCCCATACCTCGGTGACGGCCTTCACCACGGCCAGCGGGAAGCGCAACCGGTTCTCGATGGAGCCGCCGTATTGGTCGGTGCGCGTGTTGGTGGAATCGCGGACGAACTGTTCCAGCAGGTAGTTGTTCGCCGAGTGGATCTCGACGCCGTCGAAGCCGGCGCGCTTGGCGTTTTCCGCCGCGCGGCGATAATCCTCGACGATCCCGGGGATCTCGTCCGTCTCGAGGGCGCGCGGCGTCACGTGCGCCTTCATGCCATCCTCGGTGAAGGCGGTGCCCTCTGGCTTGATCGCGGACGCCGAGACCGGCAAGCCGCCGTCCGGCTGAAGGTCTGGGTGCGAGATCCGGCCGGTATGCCAGAGCTGCAGGAAGATGCGCCCGTCGTTGGCATGCACCGTCGCGACGATCCTGCGCCAAGCCTCGACCTGCGCGTCGGACCAGATGCCCGGGGTGTAGGCGTAGCCCACGGCCTGCGGCGAGATGTTCGTCGCCTCCGAGATGATCAGCCCGGCGTTGGCGCGCTGGCCGTAATAGTCGGCCGCGAAGTCCGGCGGCACCCCGGCGACGGAGGACCGGCTCCGCGTCAGCGGCGCCATGACGACCCGGTTCTTCAGCGTGAGGTCGCCGAGGGTGAAGGGCTGCAGCACGGGGCTGTCGGAGCGGGACATGCGAATCCTTGGCGGGGAGGGTCGAGCGGCGCCATCACCAACGCCGGCGCCTCGATGCCGGAACAACGTTCCGCCCGCCGCGGAGTTCGCCGCAGCGCACCAGCCCCTGGGCGGCTACTTCCCCGTCCAGTCGTGCCCCGCCACCAGCGCCTCCACCGGCTTCTGCCAGGTCGAGGGCTGGTCGTCGGAGCCGGAGCCGAGGGCGCATTGCACCATGACGCTGTCGCTCCAGCGGCCGTACTTGTAGCCGACCGCCGGCAGGTGGCCGACGCGGACGAATCCGCAAGCCTCGTGCAGGCGCAGCGACGCCGCGTTCTCCGAATCGATGTAGCCGATCATCTGCCGGTAGCCGCCCGCGGCGCAGGCCTCGATCAGCGCCGGCAGCAGGCGCCGGCCGATGCCGGCATGCAGATGCTCGGGATGCACGTAGATCGAGTGCTTCAGGGTGTAGCGGTAGGCCGGCCGCTTCCGGAACGGCACCGCGTAGGCGTAGCCTGCGACCTGCCCGTTCCGGTCGGCGACGAGGTGCGGCAGGCGCTTCTTGCGCATGGTCTTGCGCCGCCGCCGCAGGTCGTCCGGTAGCAGCCGGTCCTCCTCGAAGTCGCCGACGTCGCCGACGCCGCGGCGGATGTGGTGCTCGTAGATCGCCACCATCGCCGCGAGGTCGCCATCCGATGAGGGGCGGATGACGATGTCGGCGCAGGGCGCGGCCGGCTCTGGCGTCGCGAGGGCGCCCGGCGCCGCGGCGTCCTCCATCAGCGCGCCTCGCGCATGACGTAGGTGTGGAAGCGGATCTGCCCGTCCGGCTCGACCTGCCGGTAGACGCCCTGGATCTCGGCCTCGAAGCCTGGGAACAGGTTGGCGGAGCGCTCGAACATCTTGAAGTAGTCCAGCATCGGCTTGGCCCGCTCATCGATCCGCTCGCCGGGCAGCACCGTGCCGATCCCGGGCGGGTAGACCAGAAGCAAGGTCGTCGCCACACGGCCCTCGGCCTCGGCGATCGGCACGAAGTCGACGTTGTTTCGCGTCAACATCTGGGCCGCGGCCTTGGGCGCCATCACCATCTCGGGCAGGTGCTGCGGCTGGAACTGCTTGCGCTGCAGCGCCGAGGTGCCGTGCTCGCGGTGGAAGGCGTGGAAGTCGGCGCAGAGGTCGCGCAGGCGGATGCCCCGGTAGCGGTTCGGCCGCCGCCGCACGAACTCGGGCATCGCGTCCTCCAGCAGAACGTTGTCGTCGTGCAGGCGCTTGAAGGCGACGAGGCCCGAGATCAGCGTGCCGGCCTTCGACGATTCGACGCCGGGCGTCAGCAGGAAGAGCAGCGAGTTGAGGTCGTTCTTCTCGGCGACGATCCGGTTCTCGCGCAGGTACTGCGCGACGATCGGCGCCGGCACGCCGTGGGCGGCGTATTCCCCAGTCGCCCGGTCGAAGCCCGGCGTCAGCACCGTGAGCTTGTTCGGGTCGGTCATGGCGTAGCCGGGCGAGGTCTCGGGCCCGACATGGGTGAAGCCGTGCCAGCGCGCCCCGGGACGCAGCTCCCAATGCTTCGGGTCCGAGGCGAGCACGTCCGTCGTCAGGCTCTCCCACGGCACGTCGACGCCGTCGGGGCCGGGCGTCACGTCGGGGACGAAGGGGTCGAAGAACCAGCGCCGGCTCGGATCGCCCTCCTTCTCCTCGAACTCGCGGCGGATGGCGCGGACCTTCTTGCGCCACTCGATCCCCAGGCGGATCGTGTCGTCCCACAGGATCATGCCGGACCGGCCCTTCATCATCTGCGCGCCGACGTCGAGCGAGGCGAAGATCGGGTAGAACGGCGAGGTCGAGGCGTGGACGAGGAAGCTCTCGTTGAGGCGGCGATGCTCGACGCGCCGGGTCTGGCCGCGGATGTGGCCGTCCTTGGTGTGGATCTGCGAGGCCTGGCTGAAGCTTGCGAGCTGCTTGTGGGTCGATTGCGTGGCGATGATGCCGGGGGAGGTCTCGTCCAGCCCCTTCAGCCCCATGGCGAACCGGCCGACGAAGAGCGGGTGGAACTTCATGAAGCCGGCCCAGGCCTCGTCGAACAGGATGTAGTCGCACAGGTGGCCGATCTTCTCGACGACGCCCTGCGCGTCAAGGATCGTGCCGTCGTAGGTGCACTGCTCGATCACCGCGACGCGGAACGGGCGCTCGCGGCGCCAGGCCTCCTTGTCCTCCACCAGCGGGTTGCGGCGGATTTTTTCGCGAATGGCCTGCTCGTCCAAGGCCTCGTGATAGATCGGGCCGATCAGGCCGTAGGCGTTGCGGTCGGTCTCGAGGAAGATCGGGATGCCGCCGGCGAGCATCAGCGCGCCGTGGTGGGCCGCCTTGTGGTTGTTGCGGTCGAACAGCACGAGGTCGCCCTCGGCCACCAGCGAGCCGAGCACCACCTTGTTCGAGGCCGAGGTGCCGTTGAGGACGAAGTAGGTCTTCTCCGCCCCGAAGATCTGGGCGGCCTCCTTCTGCGCCCTCAGCGCCGGACCCTCGTGGGTCAGCAGGTCGCCGAGGTCGAGGACCGAGTTGTCCAAGTCGTCGCGGAAGATCGCCTCGCCGAGATGCTCGACGAAGATCCGCCCGATCGGCGAGCGGTTGTAGAAGATGCCGCCGTTGTGGCCCGGGCAGGTCCAGAGCTGGTTGCCCTTCTCGGCGTAGTCGACGAGCGCGCCGAAGAACGGCGTCTTCAGGGTCTCGGCATACTGCGTCACGCGGGAGACGAGGCCGCGGGCGATGAACTCCGGCGTCTCCTCGGCGAGGAAGATGTAGCCGTCGATGAAGTCGAGCAACTCGACCGGGATGTCTTCCAGGCGCTTGCGGCGCACGAGGATGACGATCGGCATCTCCAGGCCGCGCCGGCGCATCATGTCGATCAGCGACGCCGCCTTGCCGTCGAGGCCGCGCTTGCCCCAGTCGACGACCATGCAGCCGATCGCGGCGTCGGTCTGGACGGCGATCGCCGCGTCCTCGACGCGACGCGCGCGGATCACCTCGAAGCCGCGGCCCTCGACCGCCGTGACGATCTGCGCGACGCGGACGCCTTCGAGGTCGTCCGGATCGAAGGCCGGCGCGCACATCAGCACGGTGAATCGGCGGTGGAAGTCCATGGCGTGCCTCTGGCGTAGCGGGTCGGCGCCTGCCTGCGACGCCGTCGTGACGGTTGGATGACGGTCGCGCCGAATGGCGCGGGACCCGGCGGGCGCGGGCGGCCGACATCTGGTTCGCCCGGGTAATACGATCGCGTCGCCAAGGCCATGACGACGATGCCGCCGGGCGCCCGGCCGACATCGGATTCGGCGTCGCCTCCCGCGGGACTTCCCCGTTGCGGTTCGCCTCGCTTTCGCCCCAGCGGATGCCGACAAGACATGCGCTTAACGGATCCTTCACCTCAGCGCCGCGAGCGTCCGACCCGCATGAAGCCGAATCTCGCGATCCTTCGTCCTGCCCTCGCCGCCGCGCTGCTGGCGCTCGCGACCCTGCCCGCCGCGGCCCATCCGCACGTCTGGGTGACGGCGAAGGCCGAGATCGCCTACGCCGACGGCAAGGTCGTCGCCGTGCGCAACGTCTGGACGTTCGACGCCGCCTACACGGCCTTCGTCACGCAGGGGCTGGACGCGAACAAGGACGGCAAGCTCACGCCGGACGAGTTGCAGACCCTCGCCACCGAGAACACCGGCAACCTCGCCGAATTCGGCTACTTCACCAAGCTGAAGGTCGGCGGCAAGGAACAAGCCTTCGCCGACCCGGTCGAGCCGCGGATGGCGATGGAGGGCGACAGCCTCACCCTGAGCTTCCGCCTGCCGCTGAAGACGCCGCCGTCGCAGGGGCGCGGCGTGCTGGCGCTCGAAGTCTACGACCCGACCTACTTCGTCTTCTTCGGCCTGTCGGAGGCGCCCGACGCGGCGACGCTCGTCGGCGCGCCCGCCGGCTGCGCCGCCACGGTGACGCGGCCCAAGACGCCCGAGCCGAAGACGGCGGAGGCCGGATCGCCGGGCATGAGCGAGGCGTTCTTCGAGGCGCTGACGGCGGCCTCGGGCTACGGCGTGCAGTTCGCGAACCGGGTGCTGGTCGCGTGTCCGTAGGCGCCGCGCTCATTGCTCCGCCGGCCCGGCGCCTGCCGCTGCGGCTTTCGCTGGTCGCCGCCGCGATCGGCGTCGCGGCCCTGGTCCTCGCGCTTCTGGTCTGGCTCGTGGCGCCCGGCCTCGCGACGCCACCGCCGCGGTCGCCGTTCGGGATCGGCTTCCGCGAGGCTGCGCCTTCGGCGACCGGGCTCGGCGGCTGGCTCCTGGCGATCCAATCGAGCTTTTCGCGGAGCCTCCAGGCCGCGCTCGCCGCGATCAAGGGCGGCGGCGACTTGACGCCGCTGGTCACCCTCGGCTTCGCCTACGGCGTCTTCCACGCCGCCGGCCCGGGGCACGGCAAGGCCGTCATCGCCGGCTACCTGTTCGCCGGCGAGCGGGCGCTGCGCCGCGGCTTCGGCTTGAGCTTCGCCGCCGCGGTTCTGCAGGCTTTGGTCGCGATCGCGATCGTCGGCACCGGCCGCCTCGTCCTCGGCGCCACCGCCGCCGGCATGACGCGGGCCGGCAACGCGATCGAAATCGCGAGCTTCGCCCTCGTCGCCGCGATCGGCCTCGCGGTGACCTGGCGCAAGGCCGGGCGGCTCGCCGACCTCGGCGCGCCCGGCGGCTGCGGCCCGGATTGCGGCCATG
>NZ_VRUT01000077.1:0-23220 GCF_008039465.1 Methylobacterium sp. WL120
GAGGGCGGGGGTTGTGGTGCCCGCGCCACGGGTTTCGAAGCCGACGCCATCACGCCGCCGCCCGGTGCATGACGGGCGTCGCCAGCGGGTTCGGCTGGCGGCGGGAGAACAGCGAGATCAGCACCGGCACCACCACGAGGATCAGGTTCGGCGCGAGCAGGATGCCGCCGACGACGACGAGGGCGAGCGGCTTCTGCACCTGGGAGCCGATGCCGGTGGAGACCGCCGCCGGCAGGAGGCCGACGCAGGCGGCGACGCAGGTCATCATCACCGGCCGCATCCGCACGATCGAGGCGTGCCAGACCGCCTCCTTGCGCGGCCATCCCTCTTCCATCAGCTGGTTGTAGTAGGCGAGCAGGATCACGCCCTCCATCGTCGAGATGCCGAACAGCGCGATGAAGCCGATCGCCGCCGAGATCGAGAACGGGGTGCCGGTGAGCGCCAGCGCGAAGATGCCGCCGATCATCGCCATCGGGATCACCGACAGTCCGAGCAGCATGTCGGCGACCGAGTTGAAGTTGATGAACAGCAGCAGCGCGATCAGCACCAGTGTGATCGGCACCACCAGGCTGAGGCGCGTCACCGCGTCCTGCAGGTTGGTGAACTGGCCGACCCATTCGAGGTGGTAGCCGGCCGGCAGCGTCACCTCGTCGGCGACGCGCCGTTGCGCCTCCAGCACGGTGCCGCCGAGGTCGCGCCCGCGCACCGAGAACTTCACCGGGATGTAGCGCTCCTGGTCCTCGCGGTAGATGAACGACGCGCCCGAGACGAGGTCGACGTCGGCGATCTCGGACAGCGGCACCTGCACCACGCCGCCGTTCGGGTTGGCGGCGCCGATGGTGATGTTGCGGATGGTGGCCAGCGACGAGCGGTATTCCTTCGCCAGCCGCACGCGCATCGGGAAGTGCCGGTCGGAGCCGTACTCGTAGAGGTCGCCCGCGGTCTGTCCGCCGATGGCGGCGGCGATGGTGGTGTTCACGTCGCCGATCGAGAGGCCGTAGCGGGCGGCCTTGTGGCGGTCGACGTCGATCCGCACCGTGGGCTGGCCCAGCGAGGCGAAGACCGAGAGGTCGGTGACGCCGGGGACGGTGGCGAGCACCGCCTTCACGTCGTTGGCCGCCTTGGTGATCGCGGCCAGATCCGTGCCGTAGACCTTGACCGAGTTCTCGCCCTTCACCCCCGAGGCCGCCTCCTGGACGTTGTCCTCGATGTACTGGGAGAAGTTGAACTCGATGCCGGGGAACTCCGCGTCGAGGCGCTTCGACAGCCCGGCGATGAGCTGTTCCTTGTCGAGCCCCTTGCGCCACTGGTCGATCGGCTTCAGCGGCGCCAGGATCTCGACGTTGAAGAAGCCGGTGGCGTCGGTGCCGTCGCTCGGCCGGCCCTGGTGCGAGATCACGGTGACGACCTCGGGCACCTCGGTGAAGATCTTGCGCAGGCGCTCGACGTAGGCGTTGCCGGCCTCCAGCGAGATCGAGGCCGGCATCGTGCCGCGCACGTAGAGGTTGCCCTCCTCGAGCTTGGGCAGGAACTCGAGGCCGAGGTTCCGCGCGACGAGCCCCGACACCAGCAGGATCGCCACCGTCACCGCGATCGAGAGGATGCGGTTGCGCAGGCCGAAGCCGAGGATGATCTCGTGGCCGAAGCGCAGCACCTTCACGATCAGGGTGTCGCGCTCCTCCACGTGCTTCGGCAGGATCACCGCCGAGAGCGCGGGCGAGACCGTGAAGGTCGCGAGCAGGCCGCCGACCAGCGCGTAGGCGTAGGTCTTGGCCATCGGCCCGAAGATGTGGCCCTCGACGCCCGACATCGTGAACAGCGGCAGGAAGCCGACGATGATGATCGTCGCCGAGAAGAAGATCGCCCGGTTCACCTCGGAGCCGGCGATGGCGATGGTGCCGAGCCGTCCGGTGAGGCCGCCCGGCGCCGGCTGCCCCTCCGAGTGGTGCGGCTCGGCCAGGTGCCGGAACACGTTCTCGACCATGATGACGGTGGCGTCGACGATCAGCCCGAAATCGATCGCGCCGAGCGACAGGAGGTTCGCGGAATCGCCGCGCACCACCAGGATCAGGATGGCGAAGCCGAGGGCGAAGGGGATGGTCGCCGCCACGATGATCGCGCTGCGAAGCGAGCCGAGGAACAGCCACTGCACCACGAAGACCAGAACCACGCCGAAGACGAGGTTGTGCATCACCGTGTGCGTGGTGGTGTGGATCAGCCCCGACCGGTCGTAGATCCGCTCGATCTTCACCTCGGGCGGCAGGATCGTCGAGGCGTTGATCTTCTCGATCTCGGCTTCCACGCGCTTGAGCGTCGGCAGGCTCTGGCCGCCGCGGCTCATCAGGACGATGCCCTCGACGATGTCGTTCGAGCCGTCGTGACCGACGATGCCCAGCCGCGGCGCGTTGGAGACGCGCACGTCCGCCACGTCCCGCACCAGCACCGGCGTGCCGGCGACCTGGGTCAGCATCGTATCCTTGATGTCGTCCATGTCGCGGATCAGGCCGACGCCGCGGACCACGGCCGACTGTTCGCCGACGTTCAGCGTCTGGCCGCCGACGTTGATCGAGGAGTTGTTGAGGGCCGAGACGAGCTGCACCAGGGTCATGCCTTGGGCCTGGAGGCGGTTGAGGTCGACCGCGATCTCGTATTCCTTGGCCTTGCCGCCGAAGGCGGTCACGTCGACGACGCCCGGAATCGCCTTGAAGCGGCGCTGCAGCACCCAATCCTGCAGGGTCTTCATCTCGGCCGACGAGAAGCCCTTCGGCCCGACGAGCTTGTAGCGCATGATCTCGCCCACCGGGCTCGTCGGCGAGATCTGCGGCGTCGCGCCGTTCGGCAGGGGCGGCGCCTGCGACAGGCGGTTGAGCACCCGCTGCAAGGCCTCCTCGTAGGTGAACTCGTAGTTGAACTGCACCTTCACGTCGGACAGGCCGAACAGCGAGATCGTGCGCACCACCTGCGCGTTCGGGATGCCGGCGAGCGCCACCTCCAGCGGGATCGTGATGTAGCGCTCGATCTCGTCGGCCGACTGGCCGGGATTCTGGGTGATCACGTCGACGAGCGGCGGGACCGGATCGGGATAGGCCTCGATGTTGAGCTGGGTGTAGGCGGCGTAGCCGAGCGCCAGCATCACCAGGAAGCCGAGGCACACCAGCACGCGCTGGCGCAGAGAGAAGACGATCAGGCTGTTCATCGCGTCATGCCCCCCGGCCGTTCCCGTCCGGTCAGGACGCCTTGTCGCCCGACGCGGCGCGGTCGATGAACAGCGCGCCGCGGGTGACGACCTCCTCGCCGGCGGCGAGCCCGTCCACCACCTGCGCGTTGTCGCCGTTGATCAGGCCGAGCGTGACGCCGCGCGCCGCGATGGCGCCGTCGGGCCGGGCGACCCAGACGTGGGCGCTGGCGCCCTCGTAGACGATCGCCGCGAGCGGCACGGCGGGCGAGGGCTGCGGCTTGCCGGTGACGATGGTGAAGGTGGCGAACATCTCCGGCCGCAGCGACCGGTCCGGGTTGTCGACCTCGCTGCGCACGGCGAGGCGGCGCGTCGCCGGATCGAGGCTGGAGGCCATGTAGTTCACCCGCGCCTTGAACACGCGGGTGCCGAAGCCGGCGACCCGCGCCTCGACCTCCTGGCCGATGCGGATCTTCGGGATCTCGCTCTCGCGCACGTTGGCGATGAGCCAGACCGTCGAGAGGTCGCCGATGACGAAGGCCGGGTCGCTCGACGTGGTGAGGTACTGCCCGATGCCGACCTTGCGCTGGACGATCGTCCCGGCGATCGGCGCCTGGATCTGCGTCTCGGCGCTCATCGTGCCGTTCTTCTCGAAGGCGGCGATCTCGGCGTCGGTCTTGCCGAGCAGCTTCAGGCGGTTGCGCACTGCGTCCAGCGAGGCCTGCGCCGTCTTCAGGTCGCTCTGCGCCGCGATCACGTCGTTCTGGGCCGACTGGTAGTCCTTCAGGGCCACCGCCTTGGCCGCGAACAGCTCCTGCTGCCGGCTGGCGATGGTCTGGTCGAGCTTGAGCAGCGCCTGCTGCTTCTGGATGGTGTTGAGCGCGCCCTGGTAGTCGTTCTGGGCCTGGACCATGTCGGTGGCCTCGATGACGAGGAGCACCTCGCCGGCCTTCACGTCGTCGCCGGCCCGCTTGAGCACCTTGGTGACGCGGCCGGAATAGGGCGAGGCCACGGGCACGTTGTCGTCGTCGTTGAGCGCGATGCGCCCTTCGGCCGAGCCCTCCGGGCGGAAGGTCATCGTCGCCACCGGGTGGATCTCGAAGGCGGCGCGCTGCTCCTGCGTCGGCCGGAAGGTCCGCTCGGCGGAGGTCGCGGGGGCTTCGGCCTCGGCGGTCTCGTCCTGCGCCGCCCCGCCGAACATCCCGCGGACGGAGGTCGCCGCGGATTCGAGCACGCCGCGCACCGGCTGCGGGAACACCGCCACCACGGCGACGGCGGCGATCACCAGCGACAGCACCACCGCGATCGGCAGCAGCCCCTGGCGGCGGGGACGCTGGGTCCCGCCTGTCGGCGCGTCGGTGTCGGGGTCGAGAGGCGTGCGGGCGTCCATCGCGCTGTCGTCTTCGGGTCGTGGTCGCGGGAGGGGCGGAGCGATCGGACGGAGGTGGAACCCGTCACCCCGCACCGAACCGATCGATGGTGCTTTTCTAAGGCAGGCCGGGCCTTGGACCGTCCGGCGACGCTTGCTTTGCTGCAGCGCCGATATCCCGCGCGCCGGGGGCGCACAATGGCCGCGCCGGTGTCGGGCGCCGCCGCAGGACGATTGCGGCGCGCTGTGGCGATCACGTTCGGGATAGCGGGCACGAAGGACTCGGATACAAACGAGGATCGACCGGCCCGCGGCGGCGCCGGGGCGGGCGTCGCGCACCGGGTCCGGACGCGGCAGGTCTCCAGCGCTCCCTGACAGGCGTTCGCGACAGCCTTGCGACGGGACGGCCTCGCTCAAGGGACGAGCCCTCGCGACGGACATGGGCGCCCAGACCGCCGCGCCCGCGCTCGGGTGCTTCCATCCGCGGGCCGTTGATACGATATGACAGGTCGTCGGCAGCCCGGCTCCGCCCGGGCGCCCTCCGCGTCACCGCCCCCGAAAACGAGTCGCCCCATGTCCGGATCGCAGAGCCCCGCCACGTCCGAGCCGACAACGTCCGAGCCGACGACGTCCGAGTCGACCACGTCCGGGAAGATCCCGGTCACCGTGCTGACCGGCTACCTCGGCGCCGGCAAGACGACACTGCTCAACCGCATCCTCACCGAGAACCACGGCAAGCGCTACGCGGTGATCGTCAACGAGTTCGGCGAGATCGGCATCGACAACGACCTCGTCGTCGGCGCCGACGAGGAAGTGTTCGAGATGAACAACGGCTGCGTCTGCTGCACCGTGCGCGGCGACCTGATCCGCATCATGGACGGCCTGGTGAAGCGGCGCGGCAAGTTCGACGCGATCATCGTCGAGACCACGGGGCTGGCCGACCCGGCCCCCGTGGCCCAGACCTTCTTCGTCGACCAGGACGTGGGCGAGGCCGCCCGCCTCGACGCGGTGGTGACGGTCGCCGACGCCAAGTGGCTGTCCGAGCGCCTGAAGGACGCCCCCGAGGCGAAGAACCAGGTCGCCTTCGCCGACGTGATCCTGCTCAACAAGGCCGACCTCGTCTCCGAGGCCGACCTCGCGCGCGTCGAGGGCGAGATCCGCGGCATCAACCCCTACGCCAAGCTCCACCGCACCACGAACTGCGACGTGCCGATCGACGCGGTGCTCGGCCGCAACGCCTTCGACCTCGGCCGCATCCTCGACCTCGAGCCCGACTTTCTGGAGGAGGGGCACCACCATCACCACGACGACGACATGCAGTCGTTCTCGGCCCGCATCGACGGCCCGGTCGACCCGGAGAAGTTCATGCCGTGGATCTCGAACCTCACCACGATCCAGGGGCCGGACATCCTGCGCTGCAAGGGCATCGTCTCGTTCCCCGACGAGCCGCGCCGGTTCGTCTTCCAGGGCGTCCACATGATCCTCGACGGCGACCTGCAAGCCGAGTGGAAGGCGGGCGAGGACCGCTCCTCGCGGGTGGTGTTCATCGGGCGCAAGCTCGACGCCGAGGCGATCAAGGCGGGTTTTTTGGATTGCGCCGCCTGACGCTCAGGCAAGCCAGATCGTGACCGACCCGCGCGTCACGATCCTATCAATTTGACGAAGGCGGCGCCGGCGCCGAAGAACGCCGCGCCCGCCGCCATGCCGGAGAGCGCGATCCGCCAGGGGGCGAGCATCCGGTCGCGCTCCAGCTTTCGCGCTTCGTGCTCGAGCTTCCTCGACTCGGCCATCAGCTTCTTCTACTCGGCGACGAACTTCTCGCTCTCTTCCCGCTGCTGGCGGATGCGCCCGAGCTGCTCCTCAAGATCGGAGTTGAGCGGCACAGTGGTGCCCGACATCGGGTCGCGTCCTCGATACGGCGATGGACGGTACCGATGATACGGTCTGGCCCGGTTCCGGTCGAGCGGCGCCGTCGGCCGAATCTCGATCCTTCCGGGTCACAAAAGGCCGACCGTCGTTCGATGCTGGGCGTGTAGCTCGGCATCGTGCCGCAGGCTGCTTCAGGCCGCCCGCTTCGCCTCAAGGGTCGGGATTTCCGCGAGGTCGGGGCCGAGCCGTTCCGCCGCCTGCCAGAGGCTGTAGGCCTCCTGCATCCGGCTCCACAGCAGGGGGCCGTTGCCGCAGAGCTTGCCCAGCCGATGCGCCATCTCCGGCGAGACGTCGGACGATTCCGACAGCACACGATGGATCTGCTGGCGGGTCACCTTCAGATGGCTGGCGAGCTGGGTAACCGTGATCCCCAGGGCCGGGAGCACGTCCTCCCGCAGGACGGCGCCGGGGTGCGTGGGGGCCCGGTTCGGGCGTTTGGCTGCGAATTCCTCGGGCAAATCGCCTCTCCTCACCGTCAATGATACTGCTCGAAGTCGACGCGCGCGGCGTCGTCGTCCTCGAACTCGAACGTGACGCACCACGGACCGTTCACGTGGACCGTGTATCGGGTCGGCGTGAACCCGTGCAGGGCGTGGAAGTCGTAGCCCGGCACGTTCATGTCCGCCGGCTTCGAGGCCTGGTCGAGCGCGTCCAGGATGCGCAGGCAGCGCGCCTTGAGATGAGCGGCGATCTTGGCGGAACGGCCGGACGCGAACAGCTCCTTGAGACCCTTGTGCCGGAAGCTGACGATCATCCCGGCACGAACCTCTCGCCGCCGATCGCTGGTCTGACCACAGGCGAGATATGGCATCCCATCCGTAAACTGTCAAATGACACGCTACAATTTCGACGGCCGGAGTCGCGGCGCAAGTCTCCGCACGGCGACGATGCGGCCCGCGGGCCGGTATCGCGGCATCGAATGGCAGCGAGGGCTTGTCAGCCGAATCTCAACCTTTCCGGATCATGAAGGGCCGAACGTCGTGCGGGCCCGCGTTCCAGGCCCGCGGAGTCCGCGTGAGCCATGGCCAGCACCGCCGTTCCGGGCTTCGTCCTGCCGTATGCGGACCGGGTCCCGCTGATCCGGGTGATCCATGGTTTCGCCCGCGCGCTGTTCGCGGCCTTCGTGTTCTTCGCCTGCTTCGCCTTCTCCGAGACCTCGCCCTACGACGTCATCGCGATCCCGACGATCCTGCTCTGGGCCTGCCTCGGCATCCGGCTGCATCGCGGCGCGGTCCCGCTGGTCCTGCTGCTGCTGCTCTATCTCGGCGCCATCGTCGTCGGGCTGCTGCCCTTCCTCGACGAGGAGTTTCCGGTCACCTGGACGATCCAGCTCGTCTACCTCTCGGTGACGTGCGTGTTCTTCGTGATGTTCTTTTCCGACGACACCCGGGCACGGGTCGAGCTGGCGCTGAAGGCCTACACCGCGAGCTGCGTGTTCTCGGCGGTGCTCGGCATCGTCGGCTACCTGCAATGGCTCGGGATCGAGGACCTGTTCTACAAGTACGACCGCGCCTCGGGCACCTTCCAGGACCCGAACGTGTTCGGCTCGTTCCTGACGCTGGGCGCCCTCTACCTGATGCACGGGCTGATCACCGCGACGAGCCGCCGCCCGGTGCTCTCGCTCGCCGGCCTGCTGATCATCCTCGTCGGGATTTTCCTGTCGTTCTCGCGCGGCTCCTGGGGCGGTACCGTCGTCGCCGCGCTCCTGATGATCGGCTCGGTCTACGCCTCCTGCGGCTCCGCGCGCCTGCGCCGCCGCATCGTGCTCCTCAGCCTGGCGACCCTGGCGCTCGGCGCCGTCGCGATGGCGGCCCTGCTCTCGGTCGACAGCGTCCAGAAGATGTTCGCCACCCGCGCGGCGGTGAGCCAGGACTACGACGAGGGCGAGACCGGCCGCTTCGGCAACCAGCTGCGCGGCATGGAGATGCTGCTGGAGCGCCCGCTCGGGATGGGGCCGATGCACTGGCGCCTGACCTTCGGGCTGGAGCCGCACAACTCCTACATCGGCAGCTTCGCCAACGGCGGCTGGCTCGGCGGCGCCGTGTTCCTGGCGATCGTGGCGGCCACGGGCTTCGTCGGGTTCCGGCTGCTGGCGCGGGCCTCGCCGTTCCGCGCCCACGCGCAGGTGATCTGGCCGGCCCTGCTGATGTTCTTCCTTCAGGCGCTGCAGATCGATATCGAGAAGTGGCGACACGTCTACATGATGCTCGGCATGGTGTGGGCGCTGGAGGCGGCGCGCCGGCGCTGGGCCGCCGCGGGGGCGCGCGAACCGGATGAGGTCATGGGCCGGCGCCCCGAGGGGATGCCGGCAGGGGGCGCGCGATCGTGAGCAGCACAGAGGGGCTTGGGGACGTGGCGGACGCGGGGCGCGAAGCCGAGCGCGTCGCGGTCCTGCACGCCCTCGGCATCCTCGACACGCCGCAGGAGGCCCATTTCGAGGCGGTGTGCCGTACCGCCCGCCGCCTGTTCGACGTCGAGACCGCCTTCGTCGGCTTCATCGACGCCGACCGGCAATGGCTGAAGACGCCGTGCGTGGTGGTCCCCGGCGAGATGCCCCGGCAGGAGAGCTTCTGCAACGCCACCATCCAGTCGGACGCGGTGCACGTCGTGCCGGACGCGCGGCGCGACCCACGCTATCGGGGCAGCCCGCTCGTGGACGGCCGGGAGGGCAGCATCCGGTTCTACGCCGGCACGCCGCTCATCCTCGCCCCCGGCATCCGCGTCGGCACCCTGTGCCTCGTCGATTCGCGGCTGCGTGACTTCTCGGACGAGGACGCCGCGGCGCTGCAGGGGCTCGCCGAGATCGTGGTCGCGCACCTGCGCCTGTCGGAGGCGAACACGGCGCTCGGGCGCGAGATGGTCCTGCGGAGCGCGCACGAGACGCAGTTGGAGCGTCAGGCCGACGAGATCGCGGCGCGCTCCGCCTCGCTCGCCAGCGCCAACCACCTGCTGACCATGGCCGAGCAGCTCGCCCACGTCGGCAACTGGCGCGTCGCCCTGGCAGACGGCCAGCCGGTCTGGTCGGTCGGCCTCTACGAGATCGCCGGCCGCGACCCCGCCAACCCTCCGCCGCACCTCTCGTCCTTTGCCGAGGTCTACCACCCGGACGACCGGGAGCGTCTGGTGGCCGCCGTGGGCGGCGCGATCGCGGGGGCTCAGAACTTCGACTTCGATGCCCGCATCCTGCGACCGGACGGCACCGAGCGCGACGTCCTGGTGCGCGGCACCTGCGAGACCGACGCGTCCGGCGCGACCACCGCCCTGTTCGGCGTCATGATCGACGTCACCGACCGGCGCCGGGCCGAGGCCGACGTCCACCGCAGCGAGAGCCGCTATCGCGGGCTTGCCGACACCCTGCCGCTGCTGGTCTGGACGATGCGCCCGGGCGACGGCGAGATCACCTACGCCAACCCCCAGTTCCACGCCTATTACGGGCCGATCGGCTCGGGCCGCGCCGCGCGCGTGGGCTGCAACCATCCCGACGACGCCCCGGCCATGGCGGCGGCGTGGCGGGCAGCCCAGGCGGGCGAGACCACCTATGCCGGCGAGTGGCGCCTGCGCCGCGCCGACGGCGCCTACCGTTGGCACAAGATGTCGATGACGCCGGTCCCCTTGATGGACGACGGCACCGTGATCGAATGGCTCGGCACGGCGCTGGACATCGACGAGATCGTCGCCGCGCGGATGGCCGAGCAGGACGCCCGCGGCCTCCTCCGCATCGCGCTGGAGGCGGCCGACGCCGGAACCTGGGATTGGGACATGCAGACGGGCATGTGCCGGCTCTCGCCCGAGAGCCTGCGCATCCACGGGCTGCCCGAGGACGGCGATCCGCGCGCCGTCACCACGGCCGCGTGGACCGCCCTGGTCGACCCCGAGCAGGTCGGCGAGGTCTGGGACGCGATTCGCCACGCGATCGAGACCCGCTCGACCTACACCGCCGAGTTCCGGGTCGGGCCGCGCTGGGTCTACGCCCGCGGCCGGCCGCTGTTCGGTCCGGACGGCAGGCCCAGCCACATGGTCGGCCTCCACATCGACGTCACGGAGCGGAAGTCCGCGGAGGCGGCGCTGCGCGCGATCACCGCCGAGGCGCAGGCGGCGCGCGCCGAGGCCGAGCGGGCGAGCGAGGCCAAGAGCGACTTCCTCGCGGCGATGAGCCACGAGATCAGGACGCCGCTGAACGGCATCCTCGGCTACGCCGACATGCTCCTCGACGAGACCCATCTGCGGCCGGAGGACCGGCACCGGCTGGAGCTGATCCAGGGCTCGGGCGCCGCGCTCCTGACCGTCGTCAACGACATCCTCGACTTTTCCAAGATCGAGGCCGGGCAGCTCACCCTCGACCCGGTCTCGTTCCCGCTGGTCTCGGTGATCGACAACACCGTCTCGATCGTCCGGGGCGGCGCCCGGAAGAGCGACCTGCGGATCGAGACCCGGATCGACCCGGACCTGCCCGCCTTCGTCCACGGCGACGCGAGCCGCCTGCGCCAGGTGCTGCTGAACCTCCTGAACAACGCCGTGAAGTTTACGCCCCACGGCTCGGTGACCCTCGCGGTCTCGCGCGAGGGCACGGGCGCGCGCGGCTACGACCTGCGCTTCGAGGTCACCGATACCGGCATCGGCATCGACCCGGCGCAGCAGGACCGGCTGTTCAAACGCTTCAGCCAGGTCGACGGCTCGATCAGCCGCCGCTTCGGCGGCACCGGCCTCGGCCTCGTCATCTGCCGCCACCTGCTGTCGCTGATGGGCGGCGAGATCGGCGTGGTGAGCCGCGAGGGCGCCGGCTCGACCTTCTGGTTCACCCTGACGCTGCCGCCGGGCGAGGAGACCGTCCCCGCGGCGGTGCCGTCCGCGGTGGCCGCCGCGGATAGGGCCGGGGGCCCCGTGCGCCTGCTCCTGGCCGAGGACGTTCCGCTCAACCAGGAGCTCGCCTGCGCGGTGCTCGAGGCGCAGGGTTACGTCGTCGACGTGGTCGAGGACGGCGCGGCGGCGGTGGCCGCCGTCGAGGCGGCGCTGACGCGGGGGCGGGGCTACGACCTCGTCCTGATGGACGTGCAGATGCCGGTGATGGACGGCCTCACCGCGACCCGCCACATCCGCGCGCTGCCGCCGCCGGCCTGCGAGATTCCGATCGTCGCGATGACCGCCAACGTGCTCCCGAAGCAGATCGACGACCTGCACGCGGCCGGCATGGACGACCACGTCGGCAAGCCGTTCCGCCGCGCCGACCTCTACGCCACCATCGCGCGCTGGACCGGCCCGCAGCGCGAGGCCCGCCCGGCGCCGGCCTCCGCCGCGACGGACGGCTCCAACACCGTGCTCGACGGAGCGGTGTTCGGCGCCCTGAAGGACGGGTTCGGGGCCGAGCGAGTGGCGGCGCTCCTCGACCTGATGGGGGCTGAGCTGCGCGACCGCTTCCGCTCCGAGGCCGACCGGGTCCAGGTCGCCCACGACGCGCACGCCCTGGTCTCGGCCGCCGGCATGCTCGGCTTCACCCGCCTCTCGCGCCTCTGCCGCGAGATCGAATCCGCCGCCCACGGCGACGCGGACCTACGCCCGCTCATCCACCGCCTCGAGGTCCAGCGCGCCGAGGTGCTCGGCACGATCCACAAGCTCAAGGCGGCGTGAGGGGAAGTGTCATCCGTCCGATGCGAAATGACTGAATTCCGGCATCCCTGCCGGCGGTTCGCTGTGTGCGCATCCCCTCGCCCCGCCTGCGGGGAGAGGGCTTCGGCGACCTCGTCGTCGCCGAAGCGAGGCGGCAGCCGAGGGTGAGGGGGCCGAGCCGGAGGAGCCTCCTCCGCTCGCGCCCCCTCACCGTCGCTTCGGCTTCGCCTGCGCTCCCCGGCTGTACGACGAGGTGCAGCCGGGCCTCTCCCCGCGCGCGGGGCGAGGGGAGCCCGCGAGTGATCCGCGGCCGTCCCGAATCGTGTGAGTACGGTGGCCCTCATGGCGGGAGGGCGGGGCGCTCCCGGGCCTTCAGCCCTCCGGCGCGGCCTCGTCGTCCTCCGGCTCCGGGTCGGCCGTCCAGGCGGTGGCGAAGGCGGCCAGGTGCTGGGCCTCCGCGAACGCCATCACCGTCACCGTGCGCTCGGCCGGCATGCCGCCGGGATAGGGGGCGAGCAGGATCGACTTGCGCAGCAGCCGGGCGCCTGGCGCGTTCTCGGCGAGCCAGGCCTCGGCCTCGGGCACCAGCGCCTCCGGGCTCGCCAGCGCCCGGGAATCCGAGCGCAGCACGATGACCCTGGTGCCGAGGCTCGGATCGGCGGCCTGGACCGCCTGGACGATGTCGATCACGCGGATGCCTCCGGCAGCTCGTTGATCTGCACCGCGGCCTCGGCGTCGGTTAACTTCGGGATGTCGCCGAAGATCTCGGGGCCGTGCTGGGCGGCGGCCTTGGCGAAGGCGTCGGCGGAGTCCCAGGTCAGCAGCGCCATCACCTGGAACGGGGCCGGCTTGCCGTCCGGCGTACCGACGCCGCGCACGACCTTGGCCTCATGCAGGCCCATCGGCGACCAGCGCTCGCGCACCAGCGGCATGTGGTGGCCGAGATAGTAGTCCATGTCGAACCGGGGACCGGCCGGATACATCACGCTGACCAGGATCATGGCTGACGAACTCTCCCTGGCGGCACGTCTGAACGCGCGCGGCGGCGGCACGGAACCACCGAATGCCGGGGCTGGCAACGGGGGGGGCGGTCCTGGTGCGCCGACCTCTCTCCCGCACAGGTCGTCACATCCACCCGTGGTGCAGGTGAAGCGCGGGTCCCCTCTCGCGTTCGGGAGAGGGCCAGGGTGAGGGGCGAGGATTGTCCGGAGAGGACGCACCCCTCACCCCAGCCCTCTCCCGAACGGGAGAGGGGGCCGCGTGGCGCCTCGCGCGCTTCTTTCGGGGAAGCCCCCCCCTCAGTGCAGCTTCACCCGCGCCTCGGTGCGGCGGGTGAGCACGCGGGCGGCGGCGTCGAGCGCCGTCTTCATCGTGCCGTGGAGCGCCTGCTCGTGCATCTTGTAGAGCGAGCGGTACATCATCCGCGCGAACAGCCCGGCGATGAGCATGTTCTTGCCGCGGATGAAGCCCATCAGGCTGCCCACCGTCGAGTATTCGCCAAGCGAGACCAGCGAGCCGAAGTCGCGGTACTTGAACGGCTTCAGCGGCTTCCCGGCGATGCGAGCCGGGATCTGCTTGATCAGGTGCGACGCCTGCTGGTGCGCCGCCTGGGCGCGGGGCGGCACCGGGCGGTCGGAGCCGGCCTCGACGAGGTAGGCGCAGTCGCCGATCGCGAAGATGTCGGGGTCGTGGGTGGTCTGCAGCGTCGGCGTCACCACGAGCTGGTTGGTGCGGGTGGTCTCCAGGCCGCCGATGCCCTGCAGGAACGGCGGCGCCTTCACGCCGGCCGCCCAGACCACGAGCTCGGACGGGATGAACGAGCCGTCGGCCAGCGCAACGCCGTCGGCGCGCACCTCGGTGACGCGGGCCTGGACGCGGACCTCGACGCCGATCTTGGCGAGCAGCGCCATCACCTCGGACGAGAGCCGCGGCGGCACCGCCGGCAGGATGCGGTCGGCCGCCTCGACCAGGGTGATCTTCAGGTCCTTGGCCGGATCGATCCGGTCCATGCCGGTGGAGACCACGTCGCGGACGGTGCGGTGCAACTCGGCCGCGAGCTCGGTGCCGGTGGCGCCGGCGCCGATCACCGTGACGTGGAGCTGGCCCGGCCGCACCGGACCGACCTGGGTGTGGGCCCGCAGCATTCCGTTCACGAGCCGCTGGTGGAAGCGCACCGCCTGATCCTGGGTGTCCAGCGCGATGGCGTGGTCCTTCACGCCAGGCGTGCCGAAATCGTTGGTGGTCGAGCCCACCGCCATGACCAGCGTGTCGTAGCCGACCGCGCGAACCGGCGTGATCTCGCGGCCTTCCGCGTCGTGGCTCGCCGCGAGCTGGATCGTGCGCGCGGTCCGGTCGAGCCCGGTCATCTCGCCGATGCGGTAGCGGAAATGGTGCTGGTGCGCGTGGTGCAGGTAGTCGACCGCGTGGTGGCCGACGTCGAGGCTGCCGGCGGCGACCTCGTGCAGCAGCGGCTTCCAGATGTGGGTGCGGGCGCGGTCGACGAGGGTGACGTGGACGTCCTTGCTGCGCCCGAACTTGTCGCCGAGCTTCGTCGCCAGCTGCAGGCCGGCCGCGCCGCCGCCGACCACGACGATGCGGTGGAGGCCCTGTTCGTTCTCGCCCGGTACCATGCCTGTCTCGTCGCTCCTCGGTGCGGCCGGCGCCGCCTCATCGCCCCCGGTGCCCCCGTGCGCAGGCACCGACCGTGCCGCCCGCCCGGGCAGGGTATCTCGGAACCGGTCTAAACCATGCGAGGATGGCCGTAATCCGGCCGCGGCGATCAAAAATTTTTGGCGGGACCTCAACCCGAGAGTGGCCTCAACCCGAGAGTGGCCTCCACCCGAGAGCGGCCTCGAGCGTGCGGCGGCCTCAGGCCGCCGGCGCGCCGGGCTGGCGCTTGGGATGGGCCTCGGCGAAGGCCGGCAGCGCCAGGCAGGTCTCGGCGATGCGCGCCACGGTGGGGTAGGGCGCGGTCTCGACCCCGAAGATCGCGGTGCCGACCCAAAGGCTGACGAGGCAGAGGTCGGCATGGCTCACCGCGTCGCCCTGGCTGAACCGGCCGGTGCCGTCCTCCGTCGAGAGCCGGGTCTCGAGGGTCTTCAGCCCGGTCTCGAAGGCGTGGCGGACGAAGCCCATCATCCGCTCCTTCGGAAGGTCGTAGGCCTCCATCAGGTAATTGCGCACCCGCGGCACGTAGAGCGGATGGGTGTCGCAGGCGACGAGCTGCGCCAACGAACGGGCCCGCGCCCGCTCGCGCGGATCGGCCGGCAGCAGGGGGACGCCGCCCTTGGTCTCCTCCAGGTAGTCGAGGATCGCGAGCGACTGCGTCAGCGGCGGCCCGTCGCCGTCGAACAGGGCCGGGACCGCGCCCTGCGGGTTGATCTTGCGGAATTCCGGCGCGTGCTGGTCGCCCGCGTCCAGGTCGATGAAGGTCTCCTCGTAGGCCAGCCCCTTCAGCTTCAGCGCGATCCGCACCCGGAAGGCGGCGGCCGAGCGCCAGTTGCCGTACATTTTCATCATGCCCACTGGCCCCACATCCGTTTCGCACGGGACCACATCGCACAACGGCGTCCTTCGCAAGGGCGAGGCGGGGGCAAGCCGTCGGCGAACGGGGCTTTGGCCGTGATCGTGCATTGCCCCGCGCGCGCGATCCCGCGATAGGAAGCCGGACCCGCGGCAGCGCGCGCGAAGGGATGACGGCCGATGCAGATCGAGACGCCCTATCTGATGTTCCTCGGCGACGTGCCCGATCGGCTCGCCGCCAAGACCGCCTACGGCATCGTCGACTGGCGCCCCGAATGGTGCATCGGCCAGATCCGGCTGCCGGGCTGCGCGGCCGACCTCGGCATCCCCGACCTCACCCTCGACGAGGCGCTGGCCAAGGGCTGCCGCACGATGGTGATCGGCGTCGCCAACGCCGGCGGCGTGCTGCCCGAGCACTGGGTCGCCGAGATCGTCGCCGCCCTGGAGGCCGGGTTCGACGTCGCCAGCGGCCTGCATGCGCGGCTCGGCGCGGTGCCGGCCATCGCCGAGGCGGCCGCGCGCCGCGGCCGGGCGCTCCACGACGTGCGCCACACCGACGAGACCTTCGCCACCGGCAAGGGCACCAAGCGCCCGGGCCGCCGCCTGCTCGCCGTCGGGACCGATTGCTCGGTCGGCAAGAAGTACACGGTGCTGGCGCTGGAGAAGGGCATGCGCGCCCGCGGCATGGACGCGGATTTCCGCGCCACCGGCCAGACCGGGGTGTTCATCTCCGGCCGGGGCGTCTCCATCGACGCGGTCGTGGCCGACTTCATCTCCGGCGCGGTCGAGTGGATCGCACCCGCGGCCGACCCGAAGCACTGGGACCTGATCGAGGGCCAGGGCTCGCTCTACCACCCGTCCTTCGCCGGCGTCAGCCTCGGGTTGCTGCACGGGGCGCAGGCCGACGCCTTCGTGGTCTGCCACGAGCCGAGCCGCACGACGATGCGCGGCGTGCAGCACCCGCTGCCCTCGATCCGCCAGGTGATCGACCTGACGATCCAGCTCGGCAGCCTGACCAATCCCGGCATCCGCCCCACCGGCATCGCCGTGAACACCCAGGCGCTGGAGGAGGACACCGCCCGCTCGCTGCTGGACAAGCTCGGCGCCGAGTACGGCCTGCCCGCCACCGATCCGGTGCGCTTCGGCGTCGACGGGCTCGTGGACCGGCTGATCGCCGAGTTCCCGGAGACCGCGCCGTGAGGCGGCTCACGGTGGCCATCGAGCGCTTCCCGATCGCCGGCGCGTTCACGATCAGCCGCGGCAGCCGCACCGAGGCCGTGGTCGTCACCGCGCGGATCGCCGACGCGGAGCGCGGGGTCGCCGGCTGGGGCGAGTGCGTGCCCTATCCGCGCTACGGCGAGAGCGTCGAGAGCGTCGCCGCCGCGATCGAGGCCCAGGGCGACGCGATCGCCGCCGGCCTCACCCGGTCCGAGCTGACGGAGCGGATGAAGCCGGGCGCCGCCCGCAACGCCCTCGACTGCGCGCTCTTGGATTTCGAGGCCAAGGCGCAGGGGCGCCCCGCCTGGGAGATTCTGGGCCTGACGGCGCCGGCCCCGGCCACCACCGCCTACACGCTGAGCCTCGGCACACCGGAGAGCATGGAGGAGGCCGCGCGCAAGGCGTCGGCCCGGCCGCTGCTCAAGGTGAAGCTCGGCGGCGAGGGCGACCCCGCGCGGATCGCCGCCGTCCGCCGCGGCGCGCCGGACAGCCGCCTGATCGTCGACGCCAACGAGGCGTGGCGGGCCGAGACGCTGGACGCCAACCTCGCCGCCTGCCTCGCCGCCGGGGTGACGTTGATCGAGCAGCCGCTGCCGGCCGACGACGACGGGCTGCTCGCGACGATCGATCGCCCGATCCCGATCTGCGCCGACGAGAGCCTGCACGACCGCGCCGGCCTCGACCGCCTCGCGGGGCGCTACGACGCGATCAACATCAAGCTCGACAAGACCGGCGGGCTCACCGAAGCCGTGATGCTCGCCCACGAGGCCCGCGCCCGCGGCCTCGCGCTGATGGTCGGCTGCATGGTCGGCACCTCGCTCGCCATGGCGCCGGCGATGCTGCTCGCCCACCACGCCGAATACGTGGACCTCGACGGCCCATTGCTGCTGGCGCGCGACCGCGAGCCGGGGCTGGTGTTCGAGGGCAGCACGATCCACCCGCCGGAGGCCGCACTCTGGGGGTGAGGGGCGCTACACCGCCGCCGCCTCGATCAGCACCGTGTCGATCCAGAAGCTCCCGTCCGGTTCGATGCCGAAATGCCGGGCGACCTCGTCCGGGGCCGAGGTCTGGAGCGAGCGGATCGCCGCGACGTGCGGCTCGGGCGTCCGCATCCGGGCGATCCAGGTGGAAAAGTCCATGCGCAGGCGGCCGTGGGTGACCTTGTCGACGGTGAAGCCGGCATCCGTGAGCATCCCCAGCCATTCGGGCACCGAATAGTCGCGCACGTGCGAGGGGTCGCGCAGCAGCTCCACCGCCTGGAGGTGGGTGTCGAGGAGCGCGTCGTCCGGGGCGACGACGTCGGCGATCAGCGTGGGCGCCCCGGGTTTGGCGACGCGCCGCGCCTCGGAGAGTCCGGCGCGGACGTCGCGCCAGTGATGCGCGCTGAACCGGGTCGCGACCGCATCGAAGCTCGCATCGGGGAAGGGCAGCGCTTCGGCCGATCCGGCCTCGGTCGCGATGTTGGAGAGCCCGCGCCGCGCGGCCTCCGCCGCCACCGCGGCGAGCATGTCGGGCGAGAGGTCGAGGGCCGTGACCGAGCCGGCTTCCGGCGCGATCGCGAAGGCGACGTGGCCGCCGCCGCAGCCGAGGTCGAGGGCGCGGGCCGGGCGCGACCCGTGCAGGCGCCGCGCCATGCGGTCGAGGTCGGCGCCCGCCGCGTGGACCGCGCTGGCGACGTAGGCCGCGGCTTGCGCGCCGAACCGGTCGGCGACGTGGTCTTCGTGGCGGCGTTGGGTGCCTGTCATGGCGACCTCCTTCACGGGGCGGGCGCGAGCGGCGCGAGGCGCGAGAGCCGGAGCGCGACGGCGAGCGCCAGACCGTAGAGGACGCCGACGAACGCGACCACGCCGGTCCAGCCGGAATGGGCGAAGAACCAGCCGCCGGCGGTGCCGAGCACCGACGAGCCGAGATAGTACAGGCACAGGTAGACCGACGAGGCCTGGGCGCGGTCCCGCAGGGCGCGCCGGCCGATCCAGCTGCTCGCCACCGAGTGGGCGCCGAAGAAGCCGATGGTGGTGACGACGATGCCGAGCACCACCAGCCACAGGTTTTCGGACAGGGTCATCAGGATGCCGGCGAGCGCCACCGTGATCGCCAGCCACAGCACCTTGCGCCGTCCGAGCCGGCTCGCGACCTCGCCGGTGAGCGTCGAGCTCGCCGTGCCGAACAGGTAGACGACGAAGATCGCGCCGATCGAGGTCTGGCTCAGGGAGAACGGCGGATCGAGCAGGCGGAAGCCGATGTAGTTGTAGACGCACACGAAGCCGCCCATCAGCAGGAACGCTTCCGAGAACAGCCACGGCAGGCCGGGATCGCGGAAGTGCTGGCCGAAGGTGCCGGGCACCTCGCGCCAGCGCATCCGGTGGGAGACGAAGCGGCGGGACGGCGGCAGCGCCCACCAGAACGCGAAGGCGGCCGCCAGCGCCAGCACGCCGATGGTGCCGACGCCGAGCCGCCACGAGGCGTGGTCGGCGATGATGCCGGCGATGAGCCGGCCGCACATCCCGCCCACCGCGTTGCCGCCGACCAAAAGCCCCATCGACAGGCCGATCGAGCGCGCGTCCATCTCCTCGCCGAGATAGGCCATCGCCACCGCCGGCAGCCCGCTCGCGGCGAGCCCCGTGAGCGCGCGGAGCGCCAGGAACCCGTGCCAGCCCGGCACCATCGCGGCGACGATCGTCAGGATCGCCGAGGCGAAGAGCGAGGCCAGCATCACCGGCTTGCGGCCCAGGACCTCCGAGATCGGGCTGACGACCAGCAGCGCCACCGCGAGCACGCCGCAGGGCAGCGACAGGGCGAGGCTGCTCTCGGCCGGCGAGACGCCGAAGTCGTCGGCGTAGACCGGCAGCAGCGGCTGCACGCAGTAGAGCACGGCGAAGGTGGAGAACCCGGCCGCCGCCAGCGCGAGCGCCGTGCGGCGGAAGGCCGGCGTGCCCGATCGGATCAGCTCGACGCCGTCGCTCATGCGTTTTCCGGTCCCGGCCTCGCCATCGCGACACAGGCCTGACGCCTGGACGCGGCGACCGTCAACCGCTGGGGCGCGGAAAACCGAGCTTCGTCGTGACAGGCAGAGGACGCGTTCCCCTGAAGCATGCGACGGGACTCGCCATCCGGCAGGACGCCGCGCGGGTTCCCCCTTCGCGTTCGGGCAGGCCGATCACAGATTGTGCCACGCCGTCATTCCGGGGCGCCGGAGGCGAGCCCGGAATCCAGAACCGCCGACGGTGCCAAGTCCTGCGCGTCCTGCGGTTCTGGATCCCGGGCTCCGCTGCGCGGCCCCGGGATGACGACGGTGCTACCCGCTGGGTGCCGAAGAGCACATCACGCTCTACGATCACCTTGCCCGCTCGAGAGCGGGACAAGGGGAGGGGCGTGCCTTTCCCGGACGGACTTGACCGCTTGCGTCAGCACCATCTTGCCGGACGCCACCGCATTCACCAATCCCAGCTCTGGCGGATCGATGGGCGCGCATCCCCTCGCTCCGCGCGGGGAGAGGGCTTTGCCGACCTCGTCGTCGGCGAAGCGAGGCGGCAGCCGAAGGCGAGGGGGCGCGAACGGAAGAGGCTCATCCGTTCGCGCCCCCTCACCCTCGCTTCGGCTTCGCCTCCGCTACCCGTCTGCACGACGGGGTGCAGACGGGCCTCTCCCTGCCCGCGGGGCGAGGGGGACCCGCGCGTTGGCTGCAGCCGTCGAACATCGTGGGACTACGGTCGCGAATCCGGGCCAGGGTCAGGACCGTCCCCTTTTCGGCTCGACCTGACCCCTCACCCCAACCCTCTCACGAACGGGAGAGGGGGCTGCGTCGTGCTTCGCGCGATCCGAACGCCGGCAGACGGGGCGAGCCGCTACCGCGGCGGCGGAGCCGCGGCGCCCGCGTTGCCCTGCTGCAGCAGCGGGGTGATGCGGCGGACCGTGACGCGGCGGTTTTCGCGGGAGGCGCTCTGCGTGTTCACCTTCAGGTACTGCTCGCCGTAGCCCTGCGTCGTCAGGTTCTCCGGCGGCACCTGGAAGTTCTGCGTCAGCACCGTGGCGACCGATTGCGCCCGGCGGTCGGACAGCGACAGGTTGTCGACGTCGGCGCCGACCGCGTCGGTGTAGCCCTCGATCAGGAAGACCTCCTGCGGGTTGGCGCGGATCGCCTGGTTGATCGCCGCCGCGATGGTGGAGAGCCGGGCCGCCTGGTCGGAGGTGACCGTGAACGACGCGGTGTCGAAGTTGATCGTGTCGATGTCGACGCTGCGCATGCGGGCGCGCAGCTGCGGGCTGTAGCGGACCTGGTCGAGGGTGTAGCGCCGGTCGATCGCCACCACAGGTGGGGCCGACAGGGCCTCGTAGACGGCGCGCTCGTCGGACGCCCCGTAATCCACCACATAGCGCTCGCGCGGGATGCGGATGTCGGGCGGCGGCAGGTCGACCACGTCCTCGTAGATCGGGCGCGGGGCGCCGCCGTAGCTGTTGTCGATCAGCACGACCTCGCGGCCGTCGCGGAAGCGGCGGGAGCGGCGCAGCATGCGGCCGTCGTCGTCGATCACCGTCACGATCTGCTCGCCGCCGGGGCGATCGAGGTAGGTGTAGGTTTCCGGCCCGCGGCGCTCGCTGCGGTAGCCGCGCCCGCCGATGTCGCGGAAGCGCTCGTTCTCGTCGTGGCGGATGAAGTAGTTGTCGCGGTCGCGCACGATGATGCGGCCGGGCTCGCGGATGTAGGTCCGCCCGTCCTCGTTGAACTCGCGGCGGTCGCGGCGCACGCGGTCGTAGTCGCGCACCTCCTCGTCATCCGTGTTGAAGCCGCCGGAGATGTAGCCGGGGCGCCCGGGCCGGTTGAAGCCGCCGCGGTCGTCGACGCGTCCCGTCGGGACGCCGCGCGGGTCGTAGGCCGGCTGCGTGTCGGAGCCGCGAAGCCCCGGCTGGCCGGGGTTCGGCTGGCCGGGAAGGCCCTGCCCGGGATTCGCTTGTCCCGGATTGCCTTGCCCCGGATTGCCTTGGCCGGGGGCGAACTGGCCCGCGCCCGGCGTTCCCGGCCGTCCGGTCCAGCCCCCAGGCGCACGTCCGGGTGAAGGCGGCGCACAGGATCGCGTGGCGCCGCCGGCGACGCCGCCGGGCGCGGCCGCACCGGCGGCGGCTCGGCGATGGTGGCCGAGGCCCCCGAGAAGGAGGTGCGACGCGTCACCAAGAGCTTCGAGGCCCACGAGATCCGTCCCGACCGCCTCTGGCTCCAGACCCTGCCGGACGACCCCGGCCGCTACCTCAAGCTCCGCATCAAGGCCGAGCAGACCCGCCGCATCGAAGCCGGCACGAGCATGCCCGCCGGGAGCAACCCATGGTGACGGCTTTGGACGCGACGAGCCCGATCCCGAGGGATGCTCAGGAGACGCCGCGCGGCTCCTTCTCCCATGGGGAGAAGGGTGGGATGAGGGGCGTGACCTCTCCGGCACGTTCTCGTCCCTCACCCCGACCCTCTCCCGCCCGGGAGAGGGGGCCCGCGCCCGCTCCGGCGGCGTTCCGTCATCACGCCCGCGGGTGGATCGGTGCGCTGCTCGCGCTCCTGTTCGTCACCCAGCCCGCCCGCGCCGAGGTCGAGCCCGGCGACCTCACCCTCACGGTGACCCCTGAGCTGAACGGCAACGCCGCGCCCTTCGTGCGCGAGATGGTGCTGCTCAAGATCCACGGGGTCTACAAGCAGCAGATCCTGCTTGAGGAGGTGATCCAGCCGACGCTGGCCAACTTCAGCTGGAGCCAGCTCGGCCGCGACCGCTGGAGCAAGACCAAGCTGAAGGACGGCCAGAGCGCCATCGCCTTCGAACGGGTGATCGCGGTGTTCCCGCACCATGCCGGCGACTTCACCATCGAGCCGTTCGACCACCGCCTGACGATCAACGACAACGGCGACCGCCGCGTCGTCGACGTGCGCTCCGGCCCGATCGCCCTGCCGGTCGCGACCTGGACCAAGGAGGGCGGCGGGCCGGACGCCAAGGAGCCGTGGTGGCTGCCGGCGAAGGACGTGACGATCACCGATTCCTGGTCGCCCGACCCGGAGACGGTGAAGCTCGGCGACACCACACGGCGCATCGTGACGGTGGAGGCGCAGGGGATGGTCGCGGAAGGGCTGCCGCCGCGCCCAGTGATGCGCACCCGCGGCATCCTCACCTTCGCCGGCCCGGTCACCCGCGAGACCCTGATCACCCCCGCCGGGCCGGTGGCGCGCGCCACCTACCAGTGGGACGTGAAGGCCGGCGTGCCCGAGATCATCCCGCTCGACGCGATCGTGATCCCATGGTTCGACACGGTCTCGCGCACGATGCGCGAGGCCGAGATTCCCGCCCGCCAGATCGGCGGCGGCCTGCCCGACCGGGAGGGCGACCTCGCGCCTCCGCTCGCCGCTGCGCCGTGGGTCGCGGCCGCCGCC
>NZ_VRUT01000078.1:0-23163 GCF_008039465.1 Methylobacterium sp. WL120
ACCCGCGACCTCGTCGCGGTGGCGGCCGCCGCCGGCCGCGGCCTCGTGCTCGACGCCGACGCGCTGACGAGCTTTTCCAAGCAGGCGGCCCTCCTCGCGGCCCACATCGCCGACGGCGACGCGAAGGCGGTGTTGACGCCGCATGCGGGCGAGTTCGCCAAGCTGTTCGCAGACACCGACGCCGTCGCCGAAGTCGGCAAGCTGGAGCAGGCCCGCCGCGCCGCCGCGCAATCCGGCGCCGTGGTGGTGTTCAAGGGCCCCGACACGGTGGTGGCCGCCCCCGACGGACGCGCCGCGATCAACGAGCATGCCACGCCCTGGCTCGGCACCGCGGGCTCCGGCGACGTGCTCGCCGGCCTGATCGCCGGCCTCCTGGCGCAGGGCATGCCGCCGTTCGAGGCCGCCTGCGCCGCGGTCTGGCTCCACGGCGACGCCGGCCTGCGCCACGGCCCCGGGCTGATCGCCGAGGACATTCCGGAACTGATGCCCGCGGTGCTGGCGGATGTTTTGGAACGGCTCAGAGGCTGACGACGGTCTCTTCCCTCCCGCAGGAGGAGGTAGGAACGCGTCCCTCACGTCACCTCGAAGCAGGTCCACAGCCCTGTGTCGAACCGCTCCAGCACCGTTGCGCTGATCAACCAGCGGCCAGGGTTGTCGGCCTGGAAGGCGATGCGCGCGGTGCGGCCTTCGAGCAGCTGGAAGGTGTCGAGCCAGTAGGGCTCCCAGCCGTCGTCGAGGGGGTGGAGCAGGCGGAAGACGTGGCCATGCAGGTGCAGCGCCTGCGGGAAGGCGGTCTCGTTTCGCAACGCCAGCACCACCACCTGGCCGCGCTTCACCGTGAAGATCGGCGCAAGGCCCGCGGTCGCGCTGGTGCCGTTGACCGACCAGATCCGCTTGGCGTCGCCGGAATAGACCGGCTCGGCCTCCGGCTTGTCCTTCTGGAGGGTGGCGCCCCCGGTGATGACCACGTCGCGCCGCAACGCGTTCTGGAGCTTGACCTCGCGCGGCAGCAGAGGGTTCTCGCCGATCGGCCCGATCGGCGGCCGCTTATCGGTGACCGGCGCACCCTTGGTGACGACGTTGGCGAGCTGCAGGCCCTGGCCGACGAGCGCGGTGATCGCGCCCTTGGCGTCGGCCTCGGCCGGCAGGTCGATCAGCAGGTCGTAGCGGGTGCCGGGCGGGAACGGCAGCGTCGCGCGCAGGGGCTCGAAGGTGTCGGTCGGCTGGCCGTCGACGGCCGCGACGTAGACCTTCAGGCCCTCGAAGCGGATGCGGGTCGCCCGCGCGTTGCAGGCGTTGCCGAGCCGCACCCGGATGCGGCTGCCCGGCCGCGCCTCGAAGGTCGCCGGCACGTTGGCGCCGTTGATGGTCACGAGGTTGCCGAGCCGCCCGTTGCTCGCCGCGAACGCGGTCTGGCCGAAGGGCAGCAGCGTGCCGTCGTCCTGCAGGCGCCAGTCCTGCATCAGCAGCGACACGTCGGCCTCGACGGCGGGCGGCGCCTTCTCCACCACCACGAGGAAGCCGGCGAGGCCCCGCCCGGACGGCTCGCTCGATCCACCGACCACCAGCGGGCGGACCAGGAAGGTGCCGGCGTCCGGCGGCACGAAATCGTAGGTGAAGTCGGCGCCGGGCGCGATCGGCGCCTGCGTCACCCCGCCGACGCCGTCCATAGAATTCTTGTTGCGCACCCCATGCCAGTGCAGGGAGAGCGGCTTGTCGGTCTTGTTCTCGACGCGCACGCGAACGGCCTCGCCGAGCTTCACGCGCAGGGCCGGGGGCGCCGACGTGCCGTCGAACGACCAGATCGGGGTCTCGGGGGCGGGTTCCGGCTTGAAGCGCGTCTTGCCGGGCGCCGCCGTCAGCACGTGGGGTTCCGGTAACGGCGGGGCGGGCGCCGGCGCGGCGGGGGCAGGCTTGCCCTGCGCCCGAACGGACCGGGGAAGCAGAAGGAACGCGGCACTTCCCAGAAAGAGCGCTCGACGCGACGCGCCGGATCGCAATTCGGTCGGCGGCGCGGATCGGGCTGGCGGCATGGAACCTCGTGACGACGGGGCGATCGCGCGGAATCCACGCGGGAATTCAGGGCCGCCGGTTGTAGCCGCCGCCCTCGCGCGGCGCCACCGTTTCGGGCCCGCAAGTTTTTTGCTGCGGCCTGTGCCCCGCATGCTATAGACCCGCCCTCCGGTGGCCGGACACGCGCCGGGCATCGGCGCTCGCGGGCGTGGCGGAACTGGTAGACGCGCTGGTTTTAGGTACCAGTGTCGCAAGACGTGGGGGTTCGAGCCCCTCCGCCCGCACCAGCACCGCCTTCGGAAACGGTAACGGCCGATCCCTGCGCGGACGCGGTCGGCCGGCTCCTCCAGCGGATGCCGTTCGCCTTGCGCGCGGGTCCCGCTTCCCCGTACCGAACCCGCGACTCCGTCAGGCCTCCGATGAGGCCCCGCCCGGATTCTCGCGCACACGATCACACGGACTTTGAGAGCGACGACGATGCAGGTGACCGAGACACACTCCGAGGGGCTGAAGCGCACGTTTCAGGTGTCCCTCGCCGCGAGCGAGCTCGAGGATCGCCTGAACACCGAGCTGTCGGGCATGAAGGACAAGGTCCAGCTAAAGGGCTTCCGTCCGGGCAAGGTGCCGGTGGCGCACCTGCGCAAGGTCTACGGCCGCTCGGTGATGGCCGACGTGGTGCAGAACGCCGTCAACGAGGCGAACCAGAAGATCGTCGCCGACAACGGCCTCAAGCTCGCCCTCGAGCCGCAGATCGAGTTCCCCTCCGACCAGTCGATCGTCGAGAAGGCGCTCGACGCCAAGGCCGACCTCTCGTTCAAGGTCGCCCTCGAGGTCCTGCCGAGCTTCGAGCTCGCCGACCTTTCCGACGTCAGCCTGACCAAGCAGGTCGCTACCCCCTCGGACACGGAGGTGACCGAGGCGCTGGAGCGCATGGCCGGCCAGAGCCGTCCGTTCGCGGAGCGTGACGAAGGCGCGGTGGCCGAGACCGGCGACCGCCTCACCATCGACTTCGTCGGCCGCATCGACGGCACCGAGTTCGAAGGCGGCAAGGGCGAGGGCATCGACCTGGAGCTCGGCTCGAACTCCTTCATCCCCGGCTTCGAGGAGGCGCTGGTCGGCGCCAAGGTCGGCGAGCAGCGCCTGGTCAAGGCGACCTTCCCGGAGGCCTACGGCGCCGAGCAGCTCGCCGGCAAGGACGCCGAGTTCGACGTGACCGTCACCAAGATCCAGGCCCCGGGCGAGGCCAAGATCGACGACGAGTTCGCCAAGGGCATGGGGCTCGACTCCCTCGACGCGCTCAAGGAGGCCGTGGCCAAGGCGATCGGCACCGACTTCGAGGCGGCCTCGCGCCGCAAGCTCAAGAAGGACCTCCTCGACGCGCTCGACGGCCGCTACGCCTTCGACCTGCCGCCCTCGCTCGTGGCGCAGGAATTCGCCAGCGTCTGGGCCCAGGTCGAGCAGGACCTGAAGTCCCGCGGCAAAACCTTCGAGGACGAGGACACCACCGAGGAGAAGGCGCAGGCTGAGTACCGCAAGATCGCCGAGCGTCGCGTGCGCCTCGGCTTGGTGCTTGCGCAGGTCGGCGAGAGCGCCGATATCAAGGTCTCCGACGAAGAGGTGAACCAGGCCCTCATCGCCCGGGTCCGGCAGTTCCCGGGCCAGGAGCAGCAGGTCTGGGATTTCTACCGGAAGAATGCACAGGCGCTCGCCGAGCTTCGCGCGCCGCTGTTCGAGGAAAAGGTCGTCGACCACGTCCTCGGTCAGGTCAAGCTGGTGGAGGAGCCCGTCTCGAAGGAGACGCTCTTCGCCGACGAGGAAGCCGACGACGCCGGGAACGAGAAGGCCGACGCCAAATCGGCCGACGCCGAGCCCACGGAGGCCGCGTCGGCCGGCTCGAAGGCCGACTGAGCCCGCGCTCGTCTCGAGGCGGCGGGCTTATGGTTAGGCGGCGTTAAGGAATGCCGTCGTTCGCTGACGCGCCCGGCCTCTCCGTGATTCGCGGAGGGCCGGGCCCCTTGGAGCCCTAAAGGCCATGATGAGAGATCCGGTCGACTATTATAACAGCGCGCTCGTGCCGATGGTGGTCGAGCAGTCGAGCCGCGGCGAGCGGGCGTTCGACATCTACTCGCGGCTGCTGCGCGAGCGGATCATCTTCCTCACCGGACCGGTGGAGGATTACGGCGCGTCGCTGATCGTCGCGCAGCTCCTGTTCCTCGAGGCCGAGAACCCGAAGAAGGAAATCTCCTTCTACATCAACTCGCCCGGCGGCGTGGTGACCTCGGGCCTGTCGATCTACGACACGATGCAGTTCATCCGTTGCCCGGTGACGACGCTCTGCGTCGGCCAGGCCGCCTCGATGGGTTCCCTGCTCCTCACCGCCGGCGAGCCGGGCCACCGCTTCGCCCTGCCGAACGCCCGCATCATGGTCCACCAGCCGTCCGGCGGGTTCCAGGGCCAGGCCACCGACATCCTGATCCACGCCCGCGAGATCGAGGCTCTCAAGAAGCGCCTCAACGAGATCTACGTGAAGCATACCGGGCGCGACTACGATTCCATCGTCCAGGCGCTGGAGCGCGACAACTTCATGACCGCCGACGCGGCGCGCGAGTTCGGCCTGATCGACGAGGTCATCCAGAAGCGGCCCGAGCCGGCCGCCGCCTGAGGAACCTCGCACCCGTCCCCGGCGGCACCGCGCCGCCGCGGGAGGGGTGTGGCGATCGCGGCCTTGATCCGGCCGCGGCCGCGTGTTTGCATCGGGGTTCGCAACGACTGGTTCGGGCCGGACCCCAAGGCAAAGACGCGCAGGTGACTTTTTCTTTAAGCGGATCCCCTTAACTGTGAACGATGCGCGTGTGCCCCGGCTGGCAGCGCACGCACGAATCGGAGACCGATATGAGCAAGACTGGCGGCACCGACTCCAAGAGCACGCTGTACTGCTCGTTTTGCGGCAAGAGCCAGCACGAGGTCCGCAAGCTGATCGCGGGCCCGACGGTGTTCATCTGCGACGAGTGCGTCGAGCTGTGCATGGACATCATTCGCGAGGAATCGAAGTCCTCGCTGGTGAAGAGCCGCGACGGCGTCCCCACGCCGAAGGAGATCCGGCGCGTCCTCGACGACTACGTCATCGGCCAGGATTTCGCCAAGAAGGTCCTCTCGGTCGCGGTGCACAACCACTACAAGCGCCTCGCCCACGCGACGAAGCACAACGACGTCGAGCTGGCCAAGTCCAACATCATGCTGATCGGGCCGACGGGCTCGGGCAAGACTCTGCTCGCTCAGACGCTCGCCCGCATCCTCGACGTGCCGTTCACCATGGCGGACGCGACCACCCTGACGGAAGCCGGCTACGTCGGCGAGGACGTCGAGAACATCATCCTCAAGCTGCTCCAGGCCTCCGACTACAACGTCGAGCGGGCGCAGCGCGGCATCGTCTACATCGACGAGATCGACAAGATCTCCCGCAAGTCCGACAACCCGTCCATCACCCGCGACGTCTCGGGCGAGGGCGTGCAGCAGGCGCTCCTGAAGATCATGGAAGGCACCGTCGCCTCCGTGCCTCCGCAGGGCGGACGCAAGCACCCGCAGCAGGAGTTCCTGCAGGTCGACACGACCAACATCCTGTTCATCTGCGGCGGCGCCTTCGCCGGGCTGGAGCGGATCATTTCGGCGCGCGGCAAGGGCACCTCGATCGGCTTCGGCGCGACCGTGCAGGCTCCCGACGACCGGCGCACCGGCGAGGTGTTCCGCTCGGTCGAGCCTGAGGACCTCCTGAAGTTCGGCCTCATCCCCGAGTTCGTCGGCCGCCTGCCCGTGCTGGCGACGCTGGAGGATCTCGACGAGGACGCCCTCAAGAAGATCCTGCAGGAGCCGAAGAACGCCCTGGTGAAGCAGTACCAGCGGCTGTTCGAGATGGAGAACGTCGACCTGACGTTCCAGGACGAGGCGCTGTCGCTCGTCGCCCGCAAGGCGATCGAGCGCAAGACCGGCGCCCGCGGCCTGCGCTCCATCCTGGAGACGATCCTGCTAGACACGATGTACGACCTGCCGGGTCTCGACTCTGTCGAGCAGGTCGTGATCGGGCCGGAGGTGGTCGAGGGCAAGTCGCGCCCGCTCTTCATCCACGGCGACCGCAACAAGGAAGCGCCGGCTAGCGTCAGCGCCTGACGTGCGCCGGCGCACGCGCGCTAAGTCCTTGATGTCGCGGGTCGATCCTCGATCGATCCGCGACGGGTGGTCACCTTGAAACGAGGTGCGGGGGGAACCACCTGAGGCTCAGCGCAGTGGCCGCTGCCTCTTTCGAGGGGCGGTGCCGCGCCACCAGCCGCAAAGTCTCCAGCAGACCTTTCCGACCCTCGCGGCCCGGTCGGCCCCTGGCAGGAAGCTTGCTCCAATTCGGAGGAGCGACCGCCCGGCGTCCCTCATGAGGAAGTCAACGATGACCCAATCGAAATCCCGCCAGCCGGTCGTCCCGGGCTCGACCGGCGCCTACGCCGTCCTGCCGTTGCGCGACATCGTCGTCTTCCCGCACATGATCGTGCCGCTGTTCGTCGGGCGCGAGAAGTCGATCCGCGCCCTCGAGGAGGCGGTCAAGACCGACCGCCACATCCTGCTCGCCACCCAGATCAACGCCGGCGACGACGACCCGGCCACCGACGCGATCTACACGATCGGCACGCTCGCCTCCGTGCTGCAGCTGCTGAAGCTGCCCGACGGCACCGTGAAGGTGCTGGTCGAAGGCGGTGGCCGTGCCAAGATCACCGGCTTCACCCGCTCGGACGAGTATTATGAGGCCGAGGCTGAGGCCCTGGTCGATGAGCTCGGCGACAAGGTCGAGGCCGAGGCGCTGGCCCGCTCGGTGCTCTCGGAGTTCGAGAACTACGTCAAGCTCAACAAGAAGATTTCGCCCGAAGTCGTCTCGGCGGTCACGCAGATCGAGGAGCCCTCGAAGCTCGCCGACACGATCGGCTCGCACCTCCTCGTCAAGATCGCCGACAAGCAGGCGATTCTGGAGACGCCGACCGTGGCCGCCCGCCTCGAGCGCGTGCTGTCGCTGATGGAGAGCGAGATCTCCGTGCTGCAGGTGGAGAAGCGCATCCGGACCCGCGTGAAGCGACAGATGGAGAAGACCCAGCGCGAGTACTACCTCAACGAGCAGATGAAGGCGATCCAGAAGGAGCTCGGCGACGAGGATGGCCGCGACGAGCTGGCCGAGCTCGAGGACAAGATCGAGAAGACCAAGTTCACCAAGGAAGCCCGCGAGAAGGCCTCCGCGGAGCTGAAGAAGCTGCGCCAGATGTCGCCGATGTCGGCCGAGGCGACGGTGGTGCGCAACTACCTCGATTGGATGCTCGGCATCCCGTGGAACAAGCGCTCGAAGATCAAGAAGGATCTCCTCGGCGCCCAGGTCCTCCTCGACGGCGACCATTTCGGCTTGGAGAAGGTCAAGGAGCGGATCGTCGAGTACCTCGCCGTGCAGCAGCGGGCGAACAAGCTCACCGGGCCGATCCTGTGCCTCGTCGGGCCTCCCGGCGTCGGCAAGACCTCGCTCGGCAAGTCGATCGCCAAGGCGACTGGCCGCGAGTTCGTGCGGATGTCGCTCGGTGGCGTGCGTGACGAGGCCGAGATCCGCGGTCACCGCCGGACCTATATCGGCTCGATGCCGGGCAAGATCGTCCAGTCGATGCGCAAGGCCAAGACCTCGAACCCGCTCATCCTGCTCGACGAGATCGACAAGATGGGCATGGACTTCCGCGGCGATCCCTCCGCGGCGCTCCTCGAGGTGCTGGATCCCGAGCAGAACTCGACCTTCAACGACCACTATCTCGAAGTCGACTACGACCTGTCGAACGTGATGTTCGTGACCACGGCCAACACCCTCAATATCCCCGGCCCGCTGATGGACCGCATGGAGGTGATCCGCATCGCCGGGTACACCGAGGAGGAGAAGGTCGAGATCGCACGCAAGCACCTGATCCAGAATGCGCTGAAGAAGCATGGCTTGGACAGCAAGGAATGGTCGATCGACGACGAGGCCCTGCTGATGCTGGTTCGCCGCTACACGCGGGAGGCGGGCGTCCGCAACCTCGAGCGCGAGCTGTCGAACCTGATCCGCAAGGCGGTCAAGGAGATCCTGATCACGAAGGTAAAGAGCGTCGAGGTCGACGTGGAGCGCCTGCAGGTCTTCCTCGGCCCGCCGAAGTTCCGCTACGGTGAGATCGATGCGGACGACCAGGTCGGCGTCGTCACCGGCTTGGCCTGGACCGAGGTCGGCGGCGAGCTGCTGACAATCGAGGGCGTCATGATGCCGGGCAAGGGCAAGATGACAGTCACGGGCAACCTGAAGGACGTGATGAAGGAGTCGATCTCGGCGGCGGCGAGCTACGTTCGCTCCCGGGCTCTCGATTTCGGCATCGAGCCGCCGCTGTTCGAGCGCCGGGACATCCACGTCCACGTTCCGGAGGGGGCGACCCCGAAGGACGGGCCGTCGGCCGGCATCGCCATGGCGACCGCCATCGTCTCGACCTTCACCGGGATACCGGTGCGCCGCGATATCGCCATGACCGGCGAAGTCACGCTCCGCGGTCGGGTGCTGCCGATCGGCGGTCTGAAGGAGAAGCTGCTCGCCGCACTCCGCGGCGGCATCAAGACGGTGTTGATCCCCGAGGAGAACGCCAAGGACATCGCCGAGGTGCCCGACAGTGTGAAGAACGGGATGGAGATCATCCCCGTCGCGATGATGGACCAGGTGCTGAAGCACGCCCTCGTGCGCCAGCCGGTAGCGATCGAATGGCAAGAGGTCATCCCGGTCAAGAAGACGACCGAGGACGGCGCCGCCTTCGTCGCCCACTAAAGCCCGAGCAAGGACGACGAGGCCCCGGAGCGCTGCTCCGGGGCCTTTCGCTTGTATGGTCCGCTTGTCGAAAGAGCCTCCATGCGCATCTTGGTGATCAATCCCAACACGACGGAAGCGGTGACCGAACGGGTCGTCGAGCATGTCCGCCGCATCGCTCCATCGGCGACGATCGTGCCGGCCACCGGCCGCTTCGGCGCGCGCTACATCGCTAGCCGGGCCGCGGCGGCGATCGCCGCCCACGCCGCCCTCGACGCCTATGCGGCGTTCGGCGCGGAGTGCGACGCGGTCTACCTCGCCTGCTTCGGCGATCCCGGCCTGCTGGCGCTTCGCGAAATCGCACCCGTGCCGGTGGTCGGCATGGCCGAGGCCGCCTGCCGCGAGGCGGCGGCCGCGGGGCGCTTCTCGATCGTCACCGGCGGGACGGCGTGGCGGCCGATGCTGAGCGAGTTCGTCGCGCTCCTCGGCCTGTCCGACCGGCTCGCCGGCATCCGCGCGACGAACGCCACCGGCGGCGAGATCCACCGCGACCCGGACGCGGCGCTCGCCGACCTCGTCGCCGCCTGCCGCGCCTGCGCGGAGGCGGACGGCGCCCAAACGGTGATCCTCGGCGGCGCCGGCCTCGCGGGCCTCGCCGAACGGATTCGGCCGGACGTCCCGGTCCCCGTGCTGTGCTCGGTGGAGGCCGGCACACATGCGGTGCTGGCGACGGCAGCTCTACCGAGACCCACGCCGAGCCGCCACCCGCTGACCGACGCCACCGGCCTATCCCCTGCTCTTGCACGACTGCTCGCCGGCCCATAGGCGCATGCTGAAGAACCTGCGCTTGCCTCGAAGCCGCAGCATGCCGTACCACGCGGGCGCGGGCGGTTAGCTCAGTTGGTAGAGCGTCTCCTTTACACGGAGAGGGTCGGCGGTTCGAGCCCGTCACCGCCCACCATATCTTTCAACGACTTAGTACGTTTAGATTGCCGCTGGCATAGCGCGCTCCACAGATACTCCACAAAAACCCGTATTTTCTTGGTGCAAGGCTTCCGTCTTGGGGCGCGCGGCTGAGCTGTCACCGAGCCGCTAACGGCCGTGACGAGAGCCGCGACTTCGGCTGCTGAACGTTCGATGTGGCAGTTATACACCGTCCAACTCCGAGGCTGCGTATTTTTCAAAGGGTGTATGAAAATCGCTGGACGCCGCTGGATCGGTGAGGTTATGAAGGCTGCGACTCGACAGGGTCGATGCTTCGGGGCGGAGCCGAACCAGCCACAAGGCTGGCGGGGAACTCCCTGCACTGCAAGGGATTGAAAATGGCCTTAACAGCTGACCAGCTCAATACGATCTACAATAACGTTCTGTTCCGGAACGTTGATTTCAGCGGCATCCAGTTCTTCGCGAACCGGTCCGACATTTCCGACGCCCAGGTGCGTCAGCAGATCGAGCTTTCGAACGAGGCTCAGACCCTCGTTTCCCCGATCGTTCGTCTCTACCAAGAAGTCCTCGGCCGCCTTCCGGATGCTGCCGGCCTCAAGTTCTTCGTGAACGAGTTCCGCTCGGGCTTCACGATCGAGCAGATCTCCAACCAGTTCATCCAGTCCAGCGAGTTCACCTCGAAGACCACCGCCACGGCGGGTGTGGTCGACGCGACCGACCTGACAAACACCAACCAGCTCGTTACGGACGCCTTCCAGTCGATCCTCGGCCGCGCGCCGTCGACCGGCGAGTTCGCATACTTCCAGGGCCGTCCTGCTGCGCAGATCCTGTCGCAGATCGCGGTGTCCCCTGAGGCTCAGCAGCTCAACGCTGCCAACGTCGTGACCTTCCTCGATTCGGCTGCTCTCGGCACCCCGAACACCGGTTCGCTCAACAGCCAGACGGGCACGAACACCGGCACGACCTTCACCCTGACCACCGGTGTTGATTCCGGTGCGGCGTTCACGGGCGGAGCAGGTAATGATACCTTTAACGGTGTTGTTGGCGCTAACGCTACGCTCACCAGCCTCGATAGCCTGAATGGCGGCGCTGGTACTGATACACTTAACATCACGCATACGGCCGGTAACGGCGGTCTCGTCATTCCGAATGGTGTGACAGTTGCCAATATCGAGAACGTCGTTCTTTCGAACACTCTCGGCCAGATCAATGTCGATGCTTCATCCTTCACGGGCCTGCAGAACATCACGGCTCAGCAGCTGAACACGGCCGGGGGCGTGACGCTTTCTACGAATGCAAACGCCACATCGGTTAACGTGACGGGCGGTGGTACTGTTCAGATTACAGACAATGGCACCGGTACGACTGCCGGTACAAAGGATGTGTTGGCGACGGTTTCCTTGACGGGTGGAGCTGGCACCGCCAATGTTGCGTCGGACGCACTGACCACGCTCAACCTGACGAACGAGAGCGCAGGCGTCACTGTAAACGCCGCAGCCGGCACTCGCGCAATTGCTGTGAATGTCAACGGTTCAACCGGTGGGTCTATCACGGATGCCACCGCCACGTCGGTGACGATCAACTCGACCAACACGACAGCTAATGCGACTCAGGGTTCGACGTTTACGCTGAACACCGACGCTGCCACCACGGTTTCGTTCACTGGTGACAAGCTCGCTACCGTCACGCTGGCTGATGCGGGCGCCAACAACGCTACCGTGACTTCGATCAATGCATCGGCGGATACCGGTGGTGTCACGATCGCTTCCTTGCTGAACAACAACACGTCGTTCACTGGCGGCCAGGGTGCTGATACAGTAACCGTTGCTGCGACCACCAAGGCAATTGCTCTTGGCGGTGGTAATGACACTGCCGTAGTGACGGGAGCGCTCGGCACGGGTGGTACGCTGGATGGCGGCACCGGTACCAACACGATTTCCGCCGCTGCGTCGGTTGCCGCTACCCTCAGCGCCGATACCACTTTCGGTGCGCAGATCAGCAACTTCCAGCAGCTTGCTATCACTAACGTCGGCGGCCAGGGGACGATCAATCTCGCAAACCTCGGCAACATCAACTACGTCAAGGTTGATGGCGTGAATGCCGGCGGTACCTTGGAGCAGGATAGTGTTGCACTGACTAACCTGGTCGCGGGTCAGTCTGTGACCGTGGACGGCAGGACGGTGACAGCCTCCGGCGGCGCACTTTCCGCTGCTGAGGTCGAGCAAGCATTCTCATCGGGCATAGCGGATAATCCTGCGGCTCCTGCTAACGCAACCGTAAATGGTTCGTTCACGAACTTCAGGGACAACGACGTTACTAATAATGGGACGCTTGTCCTGACAAGCAATACGGCTGGGAACGTTCCGGCTCCTATCACTTCGTCAAATGGCGCGACGGCTCCGGCTCGTCCGGCCATTACGAACGTGCCAGGCGTTGTTGCTCCTGCCGCTCCGACTGCTGCAACTACCCAGGGTAATGACGGTACTGTAGGCCCGGCTCAGACCGAGTTCTCGGACGTTACCTTCAGCAACTTGGTTGCGGGCCAGAGTGTCACCGTCGCTGGGCTGACTGCAACAGCAACTGGTGCAGTAACCGCTGCTCAAATCGAAAACGCATTTGTGAATGGAATTGCCAATAACGCGCCACTGACTTTCTCTGGTGCTCTAACCGGCTTTACCGCTGGTCAGAATGGTAATCCCACAGACGGAGTTGTTCGCTTCACTTCGACCACCGCGAACTTCGACGTTGATAACATCACAACGGCCAGCAATGGAACAACTGAGGCTAATACGATTACGTTCGCTGCCTTGAACGCAGGTCAGAGCGTGACGGTCGGCGACCAGACGTTTACGGCTACTGCTCCGACCACCGCGAACAATGTTGCAACTTACTTCGCGAACAATGTGCCGGCTGGCTATACTGTTACAGACAACAATGGCGTCGATACCTTCACTTCGACCACGCCAAATTCGGACGTTACCCCCAACCTTGCTGTAACCACGGCGGGTACTGCCGCTCCGGTTGCGCCGACAGCTACTGAAACCACTGCAGCTGTTGCAGGACCCGGCTTCAACATCATCAACTTCACCTCGGGCGGTACGCTCGAGTTGGATGGGGCGGTGAATGGAGCTTCCTCGGTGTCCGTGAACGGTGCAGATGTTAGCACCACGGACGTATTCAACATCAAGCTGAACGGTGTTGCTAACATCGTCGATACCGCCGCAATCACCATTGCAAACGTGGAGACTGTCAACGTCTCGACGTCCTATACGGGAACGACGGCACCGGCAGCTGCCAGCACGCTGTTGATCAACGACACGGCTGCTACGACCATTACGGTTTCCGGCAACCATGGTGTTAACTTCACCGGTAGCACGCTGACGAACGTCACGACCCTGAACGCTTCCGGCGAGACGGGTACGGGCGCTGCAGGCGGTGTTACCTTTGCAACCTCCGTTACCAACAAGAGCGTCTCTCTGACGGGTGGCGCTGGTGACAACGTGCTAAGTGCTGCCTCGATCACCGATGTGACCAAGGTTGCAACGATCACGGGTGCAGGCGGCAATGATACCATCACCGGCGGTCTCGGTGCTGATACGTTGTCCGGCGGCGGCGGAAAGAACGTGTTTGTGTATAACAACGTGCAGCAGTCGACGATTGCTCATACGGACACGATCACTGACTTCCAGGCCAACACTTTCGGCAATGGAACCAACGGCGCTGCCGGCACTGGTGCAACCATCGGGAGCACTTCGCTGAACGGTGACGTTCTTGACTTCCGAGGTCTTCTTGCCGCGGGCGTGACGAAGGTCACGACGTTCGTTGCAAACAATGCTGCGGATGCTCAGACCTTTATCCAGAACACGTTCCAGTCTGGTCCTGCCGACACTGCAGGCGTTGCGCTTGATAAGTCGACCGGCAACCTGTACGTCGACGTCAACCACGACGGTAACATCGACTCGGTCATTCACCTGACCGGTGTGACTACGATCACCAACGCCGCAATCGCGGTCGCGTAAAGTAGAAGGTACTATCTGGCCCTGGTGTTTAGGGTTTGATGATAAGCCCCACCCGTAAGGGTGGGGCTTTTTAGTTTGGTGATTATCCATTTTTTTGTTTGTGCATCTTCGGAACTAAGTTGATACTTCTCGTCAAGGTCAGAGGGATTTTAGTTTCATGTCACCTTGGAACGAAGGGTATATAGCTGATATTCCTTATTCGCTTGGATTTTATAGAGAAACCCTCCCAGCTCACATTGCATTTGCTGCTATGTCGGTTGGCAAGCATCCTGGGCTCTGTCTCAAGCCCGAGCGTGTTCTCGAGCTTGGTATCGGCATGGGTCTTGGATTCACCATCAATGCTGCCAGTAACCCCACTACGCACTTTGAGGGAGTGGACTTTAATCCGCTACATATTGCCCACGCGCGTAGTCTGATTGAGGCTGCTGCTCTCGGTAATGTTTCTTTGCGAGAGGCAAGCTTCCAGGATGTTGCGGAAGAAGCGAGGGAAGGCCAGCACGATCTCGATTTGATCGTGCTTCATGGCATTCTTACATGGGTTTCACAGGAAGCGCAGAGAGCTATCGTTGAGATCGCGCGCAAACGTCTCCGTTCTGGGGGCCTTCTTTATGTGTCCTATAATGCTATGCCGGGTTGGGCGCCTGTATTGCCAATGCAGCGCTTGATGCGCGAAAATGCAAAGCGGATGGCTGGTCGCTCCGACGTTCAGACAGCTTCAGGTCTTGAGCTTGTCAAGGCCCTGATGGGTGAGGGAGCGGCGTACTTTATTGCTAACCCTGGGTTAGCACCTCGTATCGAGCGACTTCTTGCCATGGATCGCAACTATCTTGCTCACGAATATCTAAATGAAAACTGGTTTATATTTCATTTCGCTGAAGTTGCCGAGCTGTTTGGGGGCGCCAAGCTTGGGTATGTCGGCTCTGCCACGTTGACTGAAAATATGGACGCACTTTGCGTGCCTGATGGAGTACGTGGGCGGGTAGCCGCAGAGGCCGATATTATCTTCAAAGAAACGTTGCGTGACGTAGCAAGTAATAAGCAGTTCCGACGCGATGTGTTCGCTCGCGGTGTGACACTGTGTACTGCTGCTGAACAAATCACGTTGCTTTCCGCTCAACGTTTCGCTCTCGTTGTTTCTCGCAACAAGGTTTCTTACAAATTTCAGGGCCCACTTGGGGAGGTCACGGGAAACCCTGAGCTCTATGGTGCGATCGCCGATCGTCTTTCTGGAGGTATAGCTACGTTCTCTGAGATTGCCGCCCTCCCCAGTCTTGCCAAATCCGGGTTAGGCGGGACGCTTCAGGCGATAAGCTTGTTTGTTCATAGTGGGCAGGTGTTGCCGCTCCCTGCGAGTGAGGGAGCTGACTTTGATGCCGCAAACCGCCTCAATCGCGTTATCGTTGATAGGATGTTGCAGGGACGAACCTATAACTTCCTTGCGGCTCCGTTGTGTGGATCGGGTATCCCTGTCTCCCATGGTGATTTGCTCATGCTCTCGGCGGTTTATGCCGATGAGGGTGGGAATGCTGAATCGATGACAAACTGCGTCATTGCCACGATGCAGCGGCTCGGCGTTAATTGGGTAAAAAACGGGCAGGCTGTGACTACGCCATCAGAGACTGTTTTGATCGTTCGAGCTGAAGCAGAGGAGTTTCTTGTTGAGAAGCTCCCTTCCTGGCAGCGGCTTGGAGTTCTGTAGTTATATAAATATTAGAGGTTGCATGCGCGCGCTTGAGGTACTTTCCTATTCACGTCATGGCTCAATGAAATGGCGGCGGTCCCAAAATTACATCTTTGCGGCGCATACTAATTTAGTAGGGCTTGCGGCAGCCGAGTTATCGCAGGCGGCCTTGGCTTTCCCTTTGACCTTCGTGCAAGAGGCAGGGCACTGGTCGTTATGCGCTCTACTAGGTCTATTTTCTGACCAAAATCTGTATGTTGATGGACAGGGCGGATGGCGAGGCGCTTATGTGCCTGCAAATCTACGTGCTCATCCCTTCCATTTAGGTTGGGATGGTCCGTCGGGTGTGACCTTGTGTGTTGACGAGGCGAGTGGTTTGATTACGCAGGACGGGACTGGTGAGGCGATTTTTGATGGTACTGGCGGCCTGGTTCGCCCGGTTGCCGACGTTTGGATCTTTCTTGCTCAAACCGCCAAAAGTATTCTGTCGCTGGAGAAGGTTTGTTCTCAGTTGGCAGAAGCTCGTTTGCTTGTACCCTGGGCGATCACTTTGGAGACTCCTGGTGGTGGGCTGACTGTTCCTGGTCTGCACCGCCTTGATGAGGCGGCGCTAAGCGGCTTGGACGATGACGCTTTCACGCAGTTGCGTCGGACCGGCGCTCTCCCGGTCGCTTACGCGCAGCTTCTATCTATGAATAACCTTACTCAGTTGGCCCAACTTGCTCAGGCGCGGGTTCAAGCCGAGGCAGCCGAGCGTGCTAAAGCCGAGGTCAAGCCGATGATCATGCTTCCCGAGGACAACACCATCGACTGGGACTGGAGCAAGGTCGGCCGCTAGCCGCATTCCTCAGCGCACTTACCGGCGTAGAATGGTGTGAGAAGGAGTGGTTGTGTCAGGCATCGTTGAACCATCGTCTGCTACCGCAGCTGTTGTGCGCCTTTACCGTCTTTTGCTCGATCGTGAGCCGGATGATGCGGGGCTTTCTTATCATGTTGGGCTGCTCGAACGGTCGGGCGATATCCTCGACGTGGTCACCGCGCTCACCGCCAGTTCGGAATTTTCTGCCAGGCGCAACCCCGAAGCCATGGTCTCGGCTCCTCAACCAGAACCAACCGTGACGATCGATCGAGCGATTACCGTTGTTGACGTAGGTGCGCAGCGTCTTTCCGACCAGCCACATGCCTATACGGTTCTTGAAACGGCCGGATTTGATTTGAAAGTAATCGGGTTTGAGCCTTTATCGGAGCGGTTGGAGGATCGTAGCAAAGCAGAAGCCGATAGCAGCCTGCGATTGTTGCCGTATTTCATCGGCGATGGATCGAAGCAGACGTTTCACATCAACAACTACGATGCGACTTCGTCGCTGCTACCATTTAATCGTAACTTGACCGATGCCTTTGTCGAATTAAAGGATCTGCACACGGTCCGCACGGAGATGGCTGCGACTCGACGAATCGATGATGTGCTTTCCGACTCCGAACCCGTCGATTTTCTCAAGCTCGACATCCAAGGCTTCGAACTGAAAGCCCTACAGGGTGCGGAGACGCTTCTTCAGCGAACGGCGGTCATTCACTGCGAGGTGTCGTTTGCGGAGATCTACGAGGGGCAATGCCTTTTTTCGGAGATTGAAACCTTCCTCAGAGCCCGCGGCTTCAATTTCATCGACTTCATGCACGCTCATAGGGGTGGGTACGTCGTTCCTTCTGGTACTGTCATAGGCGATCGCCTGCTCTGGGCAGATGCTGTCTTCTTCCGACATCCGGAGACGTTGGACGCGGCGTCGCGCTCCATACAGGCCATGATCGCTTGGCATGTCTACGGCAAACCTGGTCTCGCCGAACGGCTCCTGACGACGTGAGGGCCTGCTTATCGCAAGTGTCGCGAGCCTCGCGGTCGAAGCATCGAACCCTGAGGTGATTTCATCGTACGACTAATACATAAAATCTTCCTCCAGCATCTATTAATCCCTTGCGCTTCGCTTATTCATTCCGAGCATTCAAACAGTGAATAACCGTACGCCATGCGTCAAATGTGGCTGTGAAAGCCGTTGCCTATCTATCAAGCGTGTCTTATTTCTAACGCTATGCGATGCCGGCCCGGATCGAGATGAATCCCAATGTACACGAACGCGCAGAAGCTATCGGCGCCTGAGACGCAGGAGCTCCGTCGCGAGGCGGGCAAGCTTCTGAAGTACCTGCGCGAGAAGGCTGGGCACTCGCAGCGGACGTTCTCGGCTGAGATCGGGTCGCCGGTCTACACCTTCGTCTCACAGGTCGAGACCGGACGAGGGCGCGTTCCGCCGGATCAGATCCGTGTCTGGGCGAATGCCTACGGGATCGAGGCGCGCGAGTTCCTTCTCATGATCATGCGCTTCTATGACCCGGAAACGTTCAGCGTCCTGTTCGAGAGCGAGCCGGAGATCTTCACGGGAGCCGCCTTTCCGGAACTCTCGGTGACCGACGTTGCAGTTCCGGCTGCGGATGCCGTGGAAGCGCCCGTTCAGGGCCTTCGCCTCGTTGCATCCCCCGACGCGTAGCGGCTATCTCCCGCGTCCCTGCCGGCCGGCAGGCGTTCCAGCCTTCCGATCATAGACTGCGCCGATGTATACGAGTGCCCAGCGCCTATCCGCAATTGAGACGGCGGAGCTTCGTCGACAGGCGGGTCACTTCCTGCGCCGGTTGCGCGAGGATCGCGGCTACTCGCAGCGCGAATTCGCTGCCCTTATCGAAGCGAACGTCTACCAGTTCATCTCCCAGATCGAGACGGGCCGGAACCGCATTCCGCCCGACCAGATGCGAACCTGGGCGCAGGCGTTCAAGCTCGCCCCCCGCGACTTCTCCCTGATCATGATGCGGTACTACGATCCGGAGACCTTCGCGTCGATTTTCGAGACTGAGCCCGGAATCTACGAGGGCACCGACTTTCCGGACTTCGTCCGGCTCGTGACCGCCAGCGACCCTGTGCCGGTGAAAGCTAAGATCGGCGGGACGCGCCCCATCAAGCGAGGAGAGGGCGCGCCGGAGGCCGCAGCGGACGAAGCCCTGGTCGGAGACTCCAAGGAGCCCGCGTCCGCATCGAAGGACCTCACGGTACCAGGCGAGATCGCTGGCCGAATGGATGCGCTGGAGGGCATGGTCATGCAGCTCGTGCGGCACCTCGATGAGATGAAGCAGCTCCTGGCGGAGTAGCTGCGAGCTTCGTAGGCCACCGCCTCAGCAGGCCCGTGCCGTCGGCAGTTCGCTCACCTGCGTGGTGTAACGTGGCGAGCGCATCTCGAACTTCGTCGACCAGGTCCGCTTGTCCGTGAGCCCAGCGCGGGCCGGGACGACGCTGCCGCGGCCGAAGCGGGCGTTGCAGGCATCCATGGCGGCCATCAGCGGGCCGCTGCGCTCGCGGTCGAGCTGGCCGATCAATGCCCGCTGGCTTGCCTCCAGCCGCATCAGATCCGTGGTGATGATCCCGGCCTTGGAATAGCGCCACGGCCGCTCGCCCTGGTCACGCCAAGTCCGGGCCACGCCGAGCCGGGCCGCCCCGATCAAGGCCAGCGTGTCGTTGGTCGCCTCCGGCAGCGTTACGGTGGTCGAGACCGAGCGCATCGGCGCGCCGCGGTCGTGCTCGCTCGTATGGTAGAACACCGAGACGTGGTTCGTGCCGAGGCCCTCGCGTCGGAGCTTCTCGCCTAGGCGCGTCGCGTGCGCGGACACCGCCTGCTCCAGCGTCGCCCGGTCCTCGATCCGGGTCGAGAACGAGCGGGTCACCGCGCAGCCCTTGCGCTGGGCCGGCAGTGCGCCGAGCGGCAGGCAGGACAGGCCGCGCAACTCGTGGATGATGCGCTCGCCCACCACGGTCAGCGCCTTGCGCACCGGGCGCGGGTCGAGGTCGGCGAGATCGGCCACACTGTCGACGCCCATCGCTTCGAGCTTGGCGAGCGAGGCGCGGCCGATACCCCAGACCTCGCCGGCCGGGATACGGCAGAGCCAGTGCTCGTACTCGGCCGGGTCGGTGAGGTCGCAAACGCCATCGAGCGGTGCGATGCGCTTGGCGATGTGGTTGGCGAGCTTGGCGAGCGTCTTCGTCGGGCCGATGCCGACGCAGGTCGGAATGCCGGTCCAGGTGCGCACCGTCGCGCGCAGGTCGCGCCCGAGTTCGAGGCGCCGATCCGGATGCACGTCCGAGAGGTCGAGGAAGCTCTCGTCGATCGAGTAGATCTCGATGGTGGGCGAGAAGCCCTGGTAGACCGCGTTCGCCCGGGCGCTCATGTCGCCGTAGAGGGTGTAGTTCGACGAGAACACCCGCACGCCCTTCACCCGGCACATATCGCGGATCTTAAAGTAGGGGTCACCCATCTTGATCCCGAGCGCCTTGGCCTCGGCAGTGCGAGCGATGGCGCACCCGTCGTTGTTGGACAGGACGATCACCGGCACGCCGGCGAGCTTGGGGTCGAATACGCGCTCGCAGGAGCAGTAGAAGCTGTTGCCGTCGATGAGCGCAATCGCCCGGCCGGTATCGCGCCCGGTCATCGGACCAGGCCGGCGCGCGCGATGTGCCAGCGGATCGAGAAGCGAACCACGCCCCAGATCTCGCCCTCGGCCATCTCTTGGACTGCGAAGGCCGGCATGTCCGGGTTGTCGAAGGCCAGCCGCGGCAGGTTGCCCTCGATCAGAAAGCGCTTGATCGACATCTGACCGTCGATGGCGGCGACCACCACGCTGCCGTTGCCAGCCGTGAGGCTACGGTCGACCACGGCGAGGTCGCGATCGAAGATCCCCGCGCCACGCATCGAGTCGCCTGAGATGTTCCAGGCGAAGGTCGCCGGCGGGTTCGGCGCGAGCCAGCGCGGCAGCTCGAGCGCGCCCTCCAAGAAGTCGTCGGCCGGCGACGGGAAACCGGCGCAGAGCGCCTGCCCAAGGATCGGGATGTGGACAAGGGTGCCAGCTTCAGCCGTACACCCCGCGACGCGATAGACGCCCATGCCCCATCCCAATACAAGAACGAATGGAGAACAAACAGGACAGCACGCCGCCGGTCAATCGACGAAAAAAGATGGTTCGCCGGCCTGTGCACGGCTGTGGACGGCTGGGGAAAACCCAGTCGGCTCAGCGGTATCGCTTTCACTGCTCGGATGGTCACCATGCCGTGTTCGATCGGGCCGGGCGCTGGGTGACGGATCCTTTGCTGGTCTGGCTTCATGCGGATCAGGTCGCCCGATCGGTGATGATGAGCTGCGGCGGCCGTCTCGATTGGACGGGCTGGATCGTCGACGTCCACGATCAGGCGGGACGCCACGTCTGCAGCCTGGACTTTACCGACGTCCGTATGGAGCTGCGGGCAGCATAAGGCCGAGAGGAGGGCGCGTTGGGGATGAAGACGACGTTCGTGGTGCAGACCTTCACGATCAAGCGGAAGCGTCTGATCCCCGGCGACCGGGAGGTGGCGCCGACCGAGCACGGAGCCCTGAAAAAGGCCGAGGCCATGTCCGGCCGCATGCCGGGGACTGCGGCGTTGAAGGTGGTGGCCGACGACGAGACCGGCGAGCTGGAGAGCGTGGCGATCCTGGGCCAGTTCGGCGACGTCCCGGAGGATTTCGCCGAGAGCCTGCAGGGCGGCTGAAACGCAAAAAGCGCCCCGCCACCCTTTCGAGCGGTGGGGCGCTGGCACGTCGGCGTGGGCAGGGTCGGTCTTACGGTGTCGGCCGCTGCCTGCCCGCGACGCGCATCTCGTTCATGGGCGAGTTCGCGCCGCCGGCGCGTTATCGAGCGCGTCGAGACGATGCTGCTGGCGCTCGTTGAAAGCCCGAATGTGCTCGTCGACTTCACCGCGAAGGACGCTGACGACACGGTCTTGCGCGGCAAACCGGCCTTCCAGCTCGGCGCGAGACACGAAGCGATCTTCGAGGCGCTGCTGATCGGCACGTATCTGATCCAGGCGCTTCTCCGTTCGCCCTTCGACCCGGCCGATCCGGTCGCGCATGAAGTCGTAGTCCCGATCCTGCGAGCGCCAATGCACCTCGTGCTCGGCACGGGTCACCTGGTTGGAGGCGAGCCCCTCGATCCGCTTGTCGGCCCGCTCTTGTACGCTGACGAGCGCAGCCTTGAAGTCGCTCATGCCCGTGGTCACTGGCCAGAAGGCCAAGCCACCGACGACGGTGAGCACGGTCATGCCGACACCGACGGCCGACCAGATCACGCCCCACGGGGTTTGCCCGCGCCTATCGAGTTTGTCGCTGAGGCCGGTGACCGCCGAGGCGACCGACTGCAGGGTCCCGACGATCCCCTCTACTCGGGTTTCTAGCGCCGAGAGGCGGGAGTCGGACGTCGGGAGCTGCTGCATCTGCTGTTGCTGCATCTGCTGCGCGTGCTGTTGGGTCATGGTCCTGGCCCCCAAGGCCGGGTGGCGCACGCCGGTGTTCCGGTCGCGCGGAAAGCGGGCCGAAGGCCTGCGAAAATTTCGCAGGCCTTCGGGGCGGGTTTAGCGGGCCAGCTCCCGGCGGACGGCGTCGATCCAGGCGACGGCGCGGGTGCCGCAGGCGGTCTTCGCGCGATCGAGGATCTTGGCGGCTCCGACGATCCGGACGATGTCGGCCCGGGTCAGGGCGCGGTCTGGGATTTCTGGGAAGGCGCGCTGCAGGCAGGGGCCGACGTCGTCCGGTGCCGCCGGCAGCGTGATCCGGATGCCGGGCGCGCGCGGATCGATCGCGGCCGGGCCGTCAGAGTGCTCGCAACCCGCGAGACAGATCGCGAGGCAGGCACACGCCATTGCGGCGCGGATCGTGGGCGAGCGCATCGTTCAACTCCTGAAGCTTGCGGGTGTCGGCCTGGGCCGCGGCCAGATCCTGGGCGGCGCGGGCGGCGTCGGCCGCCATTACCCTCTCGGCTGCGTCCGCCCGCTTTCGCTCGGCGGCGATCGCGCGCTCCGCATCCCGGGCGAAAGCCTCGTGCGCGCCTTTGGCCTGGCCGGCCTGGTAGAGGGCCGCGCCGAGGATGAGCGCGACGCCGGCGCCGACGAGCAGATTGCGCAGCACGCGGGGGAAGAGCGGCAGGTAGATTGCGGCCAGGATCGCGATCGCGATCAGGACGAAGCCCGTACCGCCGACGAGCGTCGCCGCGAACGAGTAGGCGGTCCAGCCGTTGGCGATCAGGGCGAGGAGGCTGCCGAGCATGGTCAGACCCCCTTCAGGCAGAGGGCACGCTCGGCCTGGCGCCGGCGGACGAGGCCGGCGACCACCCGACCGCCGGCCTTGTCGAAGCGCATGAACGCCTCGCAGGAGGCCCGGCGCTCGCCGGCGTTCCACAGGCGCACCACGCTCGACTTGCAGTAGCCTCCGGTGCCGATGTTGTAGGCGAGCGAGAGGTGGGCGGCGAAGAGGTCGTCGCCCATCGGCTGGCGCGCGCAGCGCTCCACCGCCGGTGCGAAGTCCTCGGCCAGCCGCTTCAGCAGCATCGCTTCGCACTGGGGCTTGGTGAAGGTCATCCCCATGCGGATGCCCTTTGTCTCGCCGACGCAGACGGTGGGTACGTCGCCGGGGATCGGGATGTAGGCGCGCGTGCGTGATCGGCCCCCACGAGGTGGTCCAAGGGTAAAGTTAGTGCACGGTGGGCCGCTCCGCCACGGGTAGCTTGGCCGGCGGAGCTGGTCTGGCGAGCGCAGCCGGCCAAGCGGAGAAGGCTGGCATGAA
>NZ_VRUT01000079.1:0-22920 GCF_008039465.1 Methylobacterium sp. WL120
ATGATCTTGGCCGTGTTCACTTCGGCGACGAACACGCCCGCCACGGCCCGACGCCGCGGCGGGCGTGTTCGTCGCCGAAGTGAACACGGCCAAGATCATCCGCGGCGACAGCCTGTGGCAGATCAGCCGCCGCACCTACGGCGCCGGCGACCGCTACACGGTGATCTACGACGCCAACCAGCAGCAGATCCGCAACCCGGACCTGATCTACCCCGGCCAGATCTTCGTGCTGCCGGGCGAGGGCAAGGACAAGGCCGGCAAGAACGGCTGAGGGTCCGCCGCGCTTCCCCTTCCCCCAGAGAGGGGGAGGGAAGGGCGCGATCCATCCACGCCGCCCCGCCCCGCGGTCGCGGCGGGTGTGCCGGACGGGTCGCGGGGCTATATGGCGGGCGACGCACCTCCCGGACCCTTTCGTATGAAACCCACCCCCGAGCCGGCGCCCGAAGCGCGCCCGGGCCTCGTCGCCACCTATCGCCGGCTGTGGCCCTACCTGTGGCCCTACGGCCGGCCGGACCTGCAGCGGCGGGTCTTCCTGGCGTTCGGGCTGCTGCTGGTGGCCAAGCTCGTGACGATGGTCACGCCCTTCACCTTCAAGTGGATCACCGACGCGCTGGTGGCCGCGGTCGGCGGCAAGGAGGGCACGCTCCCCACCGGTATCTTCGCGGCGCCGATGGCGTTGATCGCGATCTACGGCGCCTCGCGCATCCTGATGGCGGGACTGACGCAGGCGCGCGACGGGCTGTTCGCCAAGGTGGCGATGCACGCGGTGCGGCGCCTGGCGCTGAAGACCTTCCAGCACATGCACCAGCTCTCCTTGCGCTTCCACCTCGAGCGCAAGACCGGCGGGCTGACGCGGGTGCTGGAGCGCGGGCGCTCGGGCATCGAGGAGCTGTCGCGCCTGATGGTTCTGACGCTGGTGCCGACCATCGTCGAGTTCGCGCTGGTGCTCGGCGTGCTGGCCTACGAGTTCGACTGGACCTACTCGGCCGTCGTGTTCGTGATGGTCGGGGCCTATCTCGGCTTCACCTACAAGGCGACCGAGTGGCGGATCGCGATCCGCCGCCGCATGAACGAGTCCGACACCGACGCCAACAGCAAGTCGGTCGACTCGCTCCTGAACTACGAGACCGTGAAGTATTTCGGCGCGGAGACCCGCGAGACCCAGCGCTTCGACGGCGCGATGGCGAAGTACGAAAAGGCCTCGACGCAGACCTACGTGTCGCTGGCCGTGCTCAACGCCGGCCAGGCGCTGATCTTCACCCTCGGCATGACCGCGGTGATGTGGCTCGCCGCCCGCGACATCCTGGCCGGGCGCACCACCATCGGCGGGTTCGTGCTGGCCAACACCATGCTGGTCCAGCTTTCGATGCCGCTGAACTTCATGGGCATGATCTACCGCGAGATCAAACAGGCGCTCATCGACATCGACGAGATGTTCCGCATCCTCCACCGCAACCCGGAGATCGCGGACCGTCCGAACGCGCCGGCCCTCGTCCCCGGCCCGGCCGAACTCCGCTTCGAGGACGTGCACTTCGCCTACAACCCGGACCGGCCGATCCTGCGCGGCGTCTCCTTCGCGGTGCCGTCGGGCAAGACGGTGGCGATCGTCGGCCCCTCGGGCGCCGGCAAGTCGACGCTCTCGCGCCTGCTGTTCCGGTTCTACGAGCCGCAAGCCGGCCGCATCGTCATCGACGGGCAGGACATCGCTGCCATCCGCCAGGACAGCTTGCGCGCGGCGATCGGGATGGTGCCGCAGGACACGGTGCTGTTCAACGACACGATCGGCTACAACATCCGCTACGGCCGCTGGGAGGCCACCGAGGCCGAGGTGCGCGAGGCGGCGCGGCTCGCCCAGATCGACCGCTTCATCGAATCCCTGCCGGAGGGCTACGACACCCCCGTCGGCGAGCGCGGCCTAAAACTGTCGGGCGGCGAGAAGCAGCGCGTCGCGATCGCCCGCACCATCCTGAAGGGGCCGCCGATCCTCGTCCTCGACGAGGCGACCTCGGCCCTCGACAGCTTCACCGAATCGCAGATCCAGGACGCGCTGGACCGCATCGCCCGCGGCCGCACCACCCTCGTCATCGCCCACCGCCTCTCGACGGTGGTCGACGCCGACCAGATCCTGGTGCTCGACAAGGGCGTCATCGTTGAGCGCGGCACCCATGCCGCGCTGCTCGACCAGGATGGGGTCTACGCCGCGCTCTGGAACCGCCAGCGCGAGGCGGATGCCGCGCGGGCGGCGTTGCGCCGGGCTGAGGAGGAGGCCGAGCGGGAGCGGACTGAGGAGCGAGGGGTTCGGGGGGAGGTGGTAGCGGCGGAGTAGGTTACTTACTATCTTTTCCCGGCGGCTTTATAAATCTAAAAGCCTCGGCAACGTGCCCTTACTCGTTGTGTGCATAAGTCTTTGATGTGATCAAAATTTATAAAATAATATCTATAATAATAACTTTGTCCTAGCGAGGAATTATGCCACGTAGTCTGAATGCGAAAAGCGGCAGAGGACCGAACGACCAATTTGCTAAATTCGTATCTTCACTACCGAGAGCCGATAAGATATTGGGATTGACGCATATAACCAGTAGTTATGCCCTGAGAGATGTTGTAAATAGCGGTAAAATTCAAGCCCTAGAGCCCTGCAAAGTGTTAGGCGAGGATGTCATATATGCATTCTACGGGCGAGCCGCATTCCGATCTTCACACGATATTATACCAACGGCACTATCAAGTCTTTTCCCATCTGTATTGATACTTGATCCAGCCTCGATACCTCCTCCTAAATACGTATTTGGATTCGATAGTGGCGCTTTTATGAATGGAGCGCTTGACCAATATTTGCATCCATACATGCCATTATTCGATTTTTTGCTTGCTCCAGATTTAATATCTGTTGCTAAATTGATTAAGGCAGTGTTTTTAAATAACGAAGATTTTTTCAACAATATTCCATCGCCAAGCTTCACCGTGCCAGCCGCAAATTTCGAGGCAGAGTCGTATAAATCTATCATCTCGAGTGGGGGACAAGGAAACGTCCGACTTGATGATCGAATTTCAACTCCTGAAATAATTTTCTCTGATCCTATTGATCTAAGGCGTTCTGTGCGCGCCGCTGTTCTACCTGACAGCATAGCTGCGGAGCCGACGATCGGTGGAGTTCTTAGATCTTATGGCATTACCGTGGTTGATTAGCCGTGGGTGAGCTGTAGTAGGCCTGCGGAAAATCATTTTCTTGTTAGAGCCCTTGTGAAAAATCTCTACAAGGATCTTGGGTGGCTATAAAATTGAATCTTAGGCAATCAAATGGAAGCTTTGAATCGCATTCGATTGCTGTAGCCTTTATTGGCTTGCCGCATAGGATGTATCCTGGCTTTGCCATACCACTAGTTCGGCTTAGCCGATCTAGTAACACATTGTATACTCCGCTAATAAACGAAGAGCGGAGGATTTACGACTTTTTACCTTATGAAGATGATATAAAAACTGTTGAGCTTGAACACAAATATATTTTTGAAATTGGATCTGAAGAAATATTCGGTGTCATAGATCACATCGGCAGACCGTTTGTTGGAACTCAGAAGGAATTGAAGAAAGATATCAAAGGATTCTTAGATAATATAAGCGAACCCCTGACTAAGATGATTTTTGCTGATTTTTGCAATAACAGTGTTGAGCTATTGGCGGCAGGTAAAGAGTGCGTCGATAGTAGGGCCCGAAATGTTGGATTCGAAAAGGCTCTAGTTTGGTTTGTATGGATATTTCTTATTCCAAGACTCTCACAAGCTATCGTCGGAGCCGCGGAATTTCAAACGCTTCTCACGGCCGACGAGATTTATGAAAAGTTAAACATGGTCAGTGTCGAGATAAACGCTGAATCAATCATTGTTACGCTGCCGGCTTTTTTTGATAATGTTTATAAAAACTTATCAAAATCATCCACGGCCGAAATTCGAAGGGCAGAGCTTTTATGTCGAAGAATAGTTGAAAGACCAATTCTACTGAAAGCTAGGAAATTAGATTTCAATCGTGGCGGTGCTCAAGACGCTATTTTGGCAAGTGCCGCCTCAGAATTAGCAGGGAAAATAAAAAATTTAAGAACTCAAGAAGATAGACTGGCGGCAATTCTGTACGCGTTGGTAGAGCGCCCGCAGATATCCGGAAAATTTTTCCAGGTCTATCGAGATCGAGGATCTTATGTAAATGAAATATTGAAGATGGTTCAAATTTTTGGAGTATTTAAGGACATGGATTCTAGAATTTCTTCAAAATATATTGCTAAAATGATGCCAAAGATTTTTAGATCTGCATTTCCTCATCAGCGAGGAAAAGTACTAGCTTCATTGTCTAAAGTATTTGCAAATAATGAATCGATTTCATACGCTATTTCCGTTCAAATTGATAAAACAAGACAAAAAGATGTCTTGCTTTTAGCGGGACAAATTCGTAATAATTTGAAGCTTTGAATGTAATGATAGATTGATTACCCGTAATCTCGCCGCGGGAGCTGTGGCAGGGTAAAATTCTATCTTATTGACAAAATTCCTACAACCTGCCTATAACCCCATCACGCGCTGCACGGCGCCGGGGCTGCGTTTCGTCCCGGTGCCGCCGTCAGGAGCCGGCCCGGTGATCGACGGGGCGGTCGGCAGCGTGGCGGCTCCCGGGTCGTCGGTCGGTCAGCCGGCGGCGCGGGCATCGTGGGGCAGGGACACAGAGCGGCGGGTTCACCCGCGTGCCGTGGCCCGGAGTGACCGGACCCGCATCGCGGGGCTGGGCTCGTGCTCGCGCGGGAAGGCTTAGGCGCGACCGACCGCTCACGCGGACGCGGAAGCGTGACAGGCGTTCGAGGTTTTGGCCTCCTGCCCCGCGTTGTGTGGCTACGATCGAACCAGCCGCGACGCCAAATCGGCGCCGACGCCCGCGTTCCGGGCCCGGCACCGCGGGACGCCGGGGAACCGGCTAATCGCGCATCATCACAGGGTTCCGTGGCGTCCCGCGTCTCCTGTTTCGTGATGTTCGGGTCATGCCGCCGGCGGACTTTTGTTCGCGTGGGGTGGTTTTGGCGTGTCCGGGGGGGCGCGCATCCCCTCGCCCCGCCTGCGGGGAGAGGGCCTTGACGACCGCGTCGTCGGCAAAGCGAGGCGGCAGCCGCGGGTGAGGGGGCGCGAACGGACGAGCCTCCTCCGGTCGCGCCCCCTCACCGTCGCTTCGGCTTCGCCTTCGCTTCCCGGCCGCACGACGGGGTGCAGCCGGGCCTCTCCCCGCACGCGGGGAGAGGGGGGGCGTCCGATCCGTTGCACCGCGCGACGGCGCGCGAGGTTGACCTTCGCGCCCCGGGCTGCCATCGCGCGGGTCAAAATCCCGTTTGGCCCCGCCCGTCGAAAGACCGCATGAACGACCTTCTCCTGACGATCCGCCGGACGCTCGTCCCGATCCACAAGGAGGGCTACCCCTTCATCGTGATCGGGATCGTGCTCACGGTGCTGGCCGGCACTTTCTCGCAGTTCTTCGGCTGGGTGTTCCTGATCCTCACCCTGTGGGTGTGCTACTTCTTCCGCGACCCCGAGCGGGTGACGCCGGTGGCCGACGGCCTCGTGGTGTCGCCGGCCGACGGGCGCGTGAACCTGATCTCCACCGTGCTGCCGCCGCCCGAGCTCGACCTGCCGCCGGTGCCGATGACCCGCGTCTCGGTGTTCATGAACGTGTTCGACTGCCACGTGAACCGCGTGCCGGTGACGGGCAGGATCGGCCAGATCCACTACACGCCGGGGCTGTTCCTCAACGCCGAGCTCGACAAGGCGAGCGAGGACAACGAGCGCAACGGGATGGTGATGGAGACCCTGCACGGCGGCGAGCCGGTGCGGGTCGGCGTGGTGCAGATCGCGGGCCTGGTGGCGCGGCGCATCGTCGGCTTCGTCTCGGCCGGCGACCAGCTCTCGGTGGGCGAGCGCTTCGGGCTGATCCGGTTCGGGTCGCGGGTGGACGTGTACCTCCCCGTCGGCACCCGCGTGCTGGTGGGCCTCGGCCAGAAGGCGGTGGCCGGCGAGACCGTGCTCGCCGACCTCGGCGGCGGCCCCGAGCGCAGCTTCCGGCGCATCTGACTTACTCGTGCCGTCGCATTTTCTTCACGCGAACCGGCTTCCACTTCGCTCGAAAATGCTCTCAGGAGGGGCGATGGACGATCTCTTCCCGCCCTTCGAGCCGGACGCGAACGAGCCGCGGCCGCGCCGGTTCAAGCCGGTGCCGTTCCGGATGATCGCGCCCAACATGATCACCCTGATGGCGCTCTGCCTCGGGCTGACGGCGATCCGGCTGGCCTTCGAGGGCAAGTTCGAGCCGGCGGTGATCGCGATCATCGCGGCCGCCGTGCTCGACGGCATCGACGGGCGCGTGGCGCGGCTGCTGAAGGGCACCTCGCGCTTCGGGGCGGAACTCGATTCGCTGGCCGACTTCGTCAACTTCGGCTGCGCCCCGGCGCTGATCCTCTACGGCTTCGCGCTCCACAACCTGAAATCGCTCGGCTGGATCGTGGCCCTGATCTTCGCCATCGCCATGGCGCTCCGGCTCGCCCGCTTCAACGCGATGCTCGACGACCCGAACCGCCCGGAATGGAAGAAGGACTACTTCGTCGGCATGCCGGCCCCGGCCGGCGCGATGACGGCGATGCTGCCGCTCTACCTGCACTTCCTCGGCTTCGGCTTCGAGGCCTGGGCGGCGCCCGCGATCCTGGTCTACGTGCTCGGCATCGCGCTGCTGGTGGTTTCCACCGTGCCGACCTTCTCCGGCAAGACCATGGGCAAGCGCGTGCCCCGCGGGCTGGTGCTCCCGATCTTCCTGGCGGGCGTCGCCGCCTTCGGACTGCTGATCTCGTTCCCGTTCGAATCGCTGGTGGCGATCAGCGCCGCCTACATCGTCGGCCTGCCGGTGGGCGCGGCGCAGTACCGCCGCCGGTCACGCCTCGAGCCGCAGACGCGCCCCGAGACGAGCGAAGACCCCGCTTCCGCGATCTGAGCGGTGGACAATATTCCTTTCGCCTTGAAGCCGGCGCGCAACTTGCGATAGGTTTCGCCCGCTGAAACGTGAGGGGGGCCGCCGTGCTCGAAGAGTTCAAGAAGTTCGCGCTGCGCGGCAACGTGGTCGACCTCGCCGTCGGCGTGATCATCGGCGCCGCCTTCGGGGCGATCGTGACCTCGGCGGTGCAGGACGTGTTCATGCCGATGATCGGCGCGATCACCGGCGGCCTCGACTTCTCGAACTACTACCTGCCGCTTTCCGCGAAGGTGCAGGCCGGCGCGGCCTATGCCGAGGCGAAGAAGCAGGGCGCGGTGATCGGCTACGGCCAGTTCATCACCGTGGCGATCAACTTCATGATCGTCGCCTTCGTGCTGTTCCTGGTCATCCGCGCGATGAACAAGCTCCAGACCAAGGAAGAGGCCAAGCCCGAGGCGATCGCCGAAGTGCCGGCGGACGTGAAGATCCTGGGCGAGATCCGCGACCTGCTGGCGACGCGCCCCAAGGTTTGAGCGCGGAGGCGGTGTTCAGGCCGCCGGCTTGTCGTCCTCGGGGGTGACGCCGAACGCGTCGAGGATGCGGTCGAGGGCGTGCTCGACGGCGCCGGTGCCTTCCTCGTGGGTCTTCAGCCGGGTCTCGAGGCGCTGCAGCTGCGGCGCGAAGGTCTCATCGGGGGCAGGGTCGTCACCGAGGAAGCGCGGCTTCTCCTGGCCCACCGTCAGCATCGAGCGGAGCTGCTGGCCGAGGTGGTCGCGGACCGGTTCCGGCAGGCCGGCCTTCGCGTCGATGGCGTCGTCGTCCATGGTTTCAGAATTCCCGTTCGCCGTCAGAACCCTAACGGGCGATGCGGCAAAGCGTTGCACGGCCGCGTACCAACGAAAAGGCCCCCGAGGCGTATCGCCCCGGAGCCCTCTCGGTTTCGTGGAGGCTGAAAAAGTTAGTCGATCACTTCGACGATGCGGTGGCCGCGATCGACCAGAACCGGGCGGTTGTTGATCACGGTGTAGCGGGTGCCGGCCTGGACGCGGTACTCGTCGGGCACGTCGTAATAGGTCACGCCGTCGCCCGGCAGGGTGGTGCCGACCGCGACGCGGCCGTCGTAATCGTAGGAGCGCACGTTGCGCTCGCGGACGTAGCTGCGGAAGCGCGGCTGCATGTCGACGCCGAGGATGCCGCCGACCGTGCCGGTCGCCGCGCCCACCGCGCCGCCGACGATCCCGCCGATCGGGCCGCCGATGTCGGAGCCGGTCTCGGCGCCGCGCTCGGCCCCGCGAATGGTGCCCTGGGCCTGCGCGGCGAGCGGCAGGGCGAGGACGAGGGCCGAGGCGGCCAGGATGGTCTTGAACTGCATGGTAAAACTCCGTGTTCCGATGCCCGCCGCGCCGTTCGACGCTGGGCGAGTCTCGGGCCGGTAACGCACGACCCCCGGAAACGGATGCGTCAAAAAGGACCGGTTCTCACGCGCCTTTTTAAGCGTCCTTGGGCATCGCCGACTGGATGAACCGGTCGGAGCCGAGGTCTTCCTCGTCGTAGCCCAACAGTTCGGCGAGCCGCCCGCGGGCCCGGCTGACGCGGCTCTTCACGGTGCCGACCTTGCAACCCATGATCGTCGCCGCCTCCTCGTAGGAGACGCCCTCGGCGCCCACCAGAACCAGCGCCTCGCGCTGGTCGGGCGGGAGCTTGGCGAGCGCCGTCTGCAGATCCTCGACGTCGAGGCGGTCGCCCTGGTGCGGGGCCGTGGCCAGCCGCGCGGCGTAGGAGCCATCCTGATCCTCGACCTCGCGGACGCGCTTGCGGTGATCCGAGTAGAAGATGTTGCGCAGGATCGTGAACAGCCAAGCGTTCAGGTTGGTGCCGGGCTGGAAGCGGGCGCGGTGCTGCCAGCCCTTCATCAGCGTATCCTGCACGAGGTCGTCCGAGCGCGCCGGGTTCGAGGTCAGCGACAGCGCGAAGGCACGCAGCGACGGGACGGCGGCGAGCAGGCCGTTGCGGAATTCCGGCTCGATCGCTTCGCCGCGGGCCTTGAGCGCCGCCTCGAGCTTCGCGATAAGCTCGGCGAAGCGGCTCGGCAGCTCGGTTTGGCCCAGCGTGTCGTAGGCGCTGCGCAGGTGGTCGCCGAGATGCGAGCGGATGGTGTGCGACAGGTTGGGCCGCGCATCCTTGCCGCCGTCTTCAGACTGGCTCGGAAGAGTGTCGGTCTCGTCGCGGGTCATGATGAGTCGCAATCTACGGTCTTAAAGCGGGCTCGCGGGCGGTCCGGACCCGCGAGGCGGGACGTTCGCGGCTCGCGCCAGCGCCGCTCCGGTCATGGTGTGTTTAACCTATCGCAGCCCCGCTTGCACCTTCGCGGACCGTCACATCCGAGTGCATCGGACCTTGCCTCAACAGGGCTTCGGGGCGACCACCACGGTGGCTGCGGCCGGCGCGCCGGGTTTCAGCAGCCGGATCGCGCCGTCGCGCAGGGTGATGACGTCGCCGCGCGCGAGGTCCGTCCAGCACTCGTCGCGGGTCAACGCCTGCGTCGCCACGACGGAGACCACGTCGCGCTCGGTGGTCTCCTGCGCGAAGTCCACGCGCCAGTCCTCGTCGATCAGCGTCGCGGTGCCGAACGGCGCCCGTCGGGTGAGGTAGCAGAGCCGCTTGCCGCAATGGGCGTAGAGGGTCCGGCTGTCGGACAGCAGCATGTTGAAGACGCCGAGCACGTGAAGCTCCGCACTGAGGTCGGCCACAGCGCGGTCGAGCAGGGCGGGCTTGGGCAGGGCGGAGAAGCGCGCCTGCAGGCGGCCCAGCATCCAGCAGAAGGCGTACTCGCTGTCGGTCGAGCCGATCGGCATGAACCCGCCGAGTGGCAGCTTCTTCACGCCCTTGAGCTGGCCGTTATGCGCGAAGGTCCAGCGCCGGCCCCAAAGCTCGCGCGAGAACGGATGGGTGTTCTCCAGGCTGACGCGGCCGCGGTTGGCCTTGCGCACGTGCCCGATGACGATGCGGCTCTTGATCTTGTAGTCGCGCAGCAGCCGCGCCAACTCGGATTTCGCGCTCGGCTCCGGCTCGTGGAAGCTGCGGCAGCCGCGCCCCTCGTAGAAGCTGATGCCCCAACCGTCCGCATGCGGACCGGTCTCGCCGCCGCGCCGCGCCAGAGCCGCGAACGAGAAGCGGATGTCGGTAGGCACGTTCGCGCTCATGCCGAGCAATTCGCACATCGTCTCGGAAACTTACCTGGTCGGGCGGGGCCTCGGCGCGGATCGTCCGCCGCCCGGAGGTCCGCTCCGGTTTAGGTGCGTTTGCCGCAGCGAACAACCGCGAACCGCGCTTGCGTCAGCGGCCGAGGTAATCCGTCAACGTCATGCCGACCATGATCGCGACCCAGAAGAAGCCGAGGCCCGAGAACAGCTTCACCAGCGGCGGCTCGTGGAGCACCTCCATCGAGACGAGGAGGACGACGAGCGCCATCGCGGCGACGACGACGAGCTCGAGCGCCCAGACCTGCTCGAACGGCAGGGTCGCGCCGAGCGTGACGTTGACTGCCAGCAGGCCCATCAGCGCCAGGAAGCTGAGGATGGGCTTGCGCAGTCGCGCCTTCAGCAGAGCGCGGTCGTCGTCCGAAATGGTCGCGAGCGGATTGCGCATCGGGCTACCGGTTGACGACGTATAGGATCGGGAAGGCCATGATCCAGATCAGGTCGATGAAGTGCCAGTATAGGCCGTAGATCTCGATCCAGTTCTGATGCCGCGACAGGAACCCGGCTTTGGACGCCATCCAGGTCATGCCGAGCAGCAAAGTGATGCCGGTGAGCAGGTGGAGCCCGTGCAGCAGCGTGGCGACGTAATACAGGTTCACGAACAGGCGTGACGCGGGCGAGGCGGCCAACTCGTAGGGGCGCGAGCCGAGGAACGGCATCATGTGCTCCGTATAGTCGGCGTAGTACTCGTAGCCCTTCAGCACGAGGAACAGGCTGCCCAAAGCCGCGGTCGCCAGCATCGCCCGCACCATCGCCCGCTGCCAGCCGAGCCGCGAGAACTCGATCGCCATCGACATGGTGAGGCTGGAGACGATCAGCACCACCGTGTTGACCGCACCGATCCAGAACTTGAGGTGGCGCGCCGCCTCTTGCGTCGCCTCCGGATGCTGGATCCGCACGATCAGCGCCACTAGGAACAGAGCCGCGAACAACAGCAACTCGGTGATCAGCCAAGCCCAGATCCCGAGCGTGGCGGCGTAGCGCTGCTGGGCCACGGTCTCGAAGTGGTGGGCGCGTTCGGTGCCGACGCCGTCGGCGAGCCGCGCGCTCATCGGTGCTGCGCCTTCGTTTCCTGCTCCTGGATCGGATAGTCGTAAGGCACCCGCGGCACCACGGGCGGCGACGTGAAATTCAGGGTGGGCGGCGGCGAGGCGGTCTCCCATTCGAGCCCCTTGGCGTCCCAGGGGTTCGCCGCCGCCTTTTTGCCGAACCACAAGGAATAGACGAGGTAGAGCATCGGGAAGATGTAGCCCGCAGCCAGGATCGTCGCCCCCGCCGAGGACAAGACGTTGAGCAACTGGAATTCCGGCGGGTAGGTCGCGTAGCGCCGCGGCATGCCGAGGTAGCCGAGGATGAATTGCGGGAAGAACGTGACGTTGAAGCCGAGGAAGATCAGCAGCGCCGAGATCCGCCCCCAGGCCTCGTTGTACATCCGGCCGGTGAACTTCGGCCACCAGAAGTGCAGCCCGCCGAGGAACGCCAACACCGTGCCGCCGACCATGATGTAGTGGAAGTGGGCGACCACGAAGTAGGTCGCGTGGATGTGCTGGTTGATCGCCAGCGTCGCCAGGTACAGGCCCGTAAGGCCGCCGAGCACGAAAAGGCCGATATAACCCATCGCGTAGAGCATCGGCGTGTCGAGGCGGAGCTTGCCTTTATGGATCGTCGCGGTCCAGTTGTAGACCTTCACCGCCGAGGGAACGGCGACCGCGAAGGAGAGCGCCGAGAACGCGAGCGAGGCCAGGTCGCTCTGCCCGTTGATGAACATGTGGTGGCCCCAGACGAAGAACGTCACCGAGGCGAGCCCGATCGCGGCGTAGGCGACGAAGCGGTAGCCGAAGAGCTTCTTCTGGGCGAAGGCCGGGACGATCTCCGAGATCACCCCCATGCCCGGCAGGACCATGATGTACACGGCCGGGTGCGAGTAGAACCAGAACAGGTGCTGGAACAGCACCGGGTCGCCGCCGAAGGCCGGATCGAACACCCCGATGTGGAAGGCGCGCTCCATGATCAGCAGGATCAGCGCCGTGGTGATGACCGGCGTCGCCAGCAGGAAGATCAGGCTGGTGGCGTAGTGGGTCCAGACGAAGATCGGCAGCTTGAACCACGTCATGCCGGGCGCCCGCATGGTGTGGATCGTGACGACGAAGTTCAGTCCCGTCAGGATCGACGAGAACCCGACGATCGTCACGCCGATCAGCGCGGGCAGGACCCAGCCGTTCGAGAAGGCGGTGGAGAGCGGCGCGTAGAAGGTCCAGCCGGTGTCGATGCCGCCGAGCACCACCGAGACCATGGTGAACAGCGCCCCCGTCATGAAGACGTACCAGCTGGTCAGGTTCAGCTTGGGGAAGGCGAGGTCCTTGGCACCGATCATCAACGGGATTAGGAAGTTGCCGAAGGTCGCCGGGATCGACGGGATCAGGAAGAACCACACCATCACCACGCCGTGGATGGTGAAGGCCTTGTTGTAGGTGTCGTTGGTCATCACCGCGCCGTTCGGCACGACCAGCGCCAGGCGCACCACGCCGGCGGCGACGGCGCCGACGATGAAGAAGGCGGTGATCGAGGCGAGATAGAGGATCGCGATGCGCTTGTGGTCGGTGGTGAGGAACCACGAGCGCAGGGTCGATTCCGCGTGCAGGTAGTCGGCGGGGCGATCGAGCGTCGCCTCCGGTGCGTGCGGCTCGCGGTTGGCGAGCCCGCTGTCGACGGTGCCCGATGCGCTCATCGCGTGGCCTCTCCGGACGCTTCGTCGCCCACGGTGCGGGTGTTCGATTTCAGGAAGTCGATCAGGCGGCCGAGGTCGTCTTCGGGGATCACGCCGGCGAAGCTCGGCATGATCTGCTTGTAGCCTTCGGCGAGCCGGTTGCCGTTGGGGTTGCGGATCTTCTCGCGAAGGTAGTCCTCGTCGGCCGTGACCGTGCGCCCGTCGGCGAGCCGCACGTCGCGTCCGTAGAGGCCGGCGAGCTTTGGCGCCTTCACGGTCGAGCCTTCGTTGTGGCAGGTGCCGCAGCCGTAGGCGTCGTAGATCGCCTTGCCGGCGGCGACCTTGGATTGCTGGGCGCCGGAATGCGTCAGCCATTCCTGGTAGTCGCCCTGGCTCAGGATCGTCAGGTTGCCGTCCATCGCCGAGTGGTCGGTGCCGCAATATTCCGAGCAGTAGAGGTGGAAGGTGCCGGGCTTGTCGGCCTTGAACCAGAGCTCGGTGTACCGGTCGGGCAAAGCCGCCATCTGCATCCGCAGCGCCGGCAGGTAGAGGGCGTGGATCACGTCCTGGCTGATGATCCGCAGCTTGACCGGCTGACCCATCGGCACGTGCAGGTCGTTGATCTCGGATTGTCCGGTGGGATGCTGGAACTTCCACATCCATTGCCGGCCGATCGCCTCGATCACCATCGCGTCCGGCGGTGGGTTCTTCGACATGACGAAGAGTCGCGCGCCCCAGACGAAGAAGATCAGCGTCAGCAGGAACGGGATCAGCATCCAGCTGATCTCGATCAGATTCGAGCGGATGCCGCTGGTGTCGCGGTTCGCCTCCTGCCCGTCGCGGTAGCGGATGGCGAACCACGTGATCGCCAGGAACACCGGCACGGTCAGCACCAGGGTGAGTACCGTGAAGGCGAGGATCAGGTAGTCGGTCTCGACCGCGACGGCGGAGGCCGCGGCCGGCCAAAGCTCGAGGGCTGCGTGCGTCGGCGTCATCGGTTCAAGGGTCCAGCGTTCGGCCGACCGTCAGGGCCATGGCCCGGTCGATCGGGATGCGCGCACGCTGGCGCGAGGCGTCGAGGAAGGCGTAGCCGTCGAGCCGCCGGTTCTCCGCCGCACGCTCGGCGTCGAGGTCGGCATAGGGGTCGGCCTGCAGGTTCGGCGGTGGCGGCACGAGCCGCGAGGTCTGCTGCGCCGTCAGCTTCGGCAGGGCTTGGCGCTGGTCCGCGGCCACGAAGGTCCTCAGCCACACCATCCCACCGATCACGACCAACGCGGTGACCATGAGCCCAGCCATCACCCGAGCGGTGTTGCCGACGTTGACGTCGGAAACCTCGTAGCCCGGCCCGCCGGAGGACTCGTCCTTCTCGGATGACTGCCGCGGCCTGGACGCGGCGGCTGGCCCGCGCAGACCCGACAGGCCGGCGATGATCGTCGAGACGAAGCCGTAGCGTCGTTGCGTCCGGTCGGTGCTCATGCGGCGGCGCTCCGGCGGCGTCGGGGCGAAGCGAGCGGCACCAAGCGTCGGACGAGCGGACGCAGCGCGAGGGCGAGGCACCCGACGGCCACCGCGGCGAAGACATCGCTCATGCGGATCACGAAGCGGTCGCGCAGGGCGGGCGTCACGAACCAGAACATCTCGACGGCGTGGAGCACGACCGTCAGGGCTGCGAGAACCCGCGTCGTCGGGCGTCCCGGGCGGAGCGTCGCCAACGCGCCGAGCAGCACCACGGCGCCGCCGAAGCCGGCGAAGGCGCGTCCGAGCCAGCCGCCGCGAGCGAAGTACCACATCACCTCCTGCGGCAGGTTCGCAGACCACACGATCAAGAACTGCACGAAGTGCAGGAAGGCCCACAGGCTCAGCAGGACGACGAGCGGCACCAGCCGGTCCTGCCCCGGGACCGCGCGTCCGCGTCCGATCGGAGCGGGCTCCTCGGGTGCCAGCAGGATCGCCGCCGCCAGCGCGAGCCCGCTCCAGGCCGTCAGCACGAGGAGGCCTTCGAGGCTGGAGCCGAGTCGATGATCGAGCGATCCGACCAGATCGGTGACGGCGAGGGTGCCGACGACCGCGTGCAGGGCGACGCTAGAAACCGTGCGTCCGTCGGCGCGATCCTCCGCCGGCACCACGAAGCGGGCGGCGAGCCAGACCCATGCTGCGAGGTACGCGACCACGCGCAGGGCGAAGAGCGGAACCGTGAACCAGACCGCCGCCAATGGCGTTTCCGGGGCGGCGTCGGTCCAGGGATAGATTCGTCCAACGCCGACCAGAATGGGAATGCCCAGGATGGCGGCGACCGGCATCAGCGCGACGAGCTGGCGCAGGGCCTTCGACAACTCGCCCTCGCCGTGGTCGTGCCGGCGCAAGCCGAAGCGCTCCAGCACGATGGCGATCGGAAGCGCGCCCACCGGCAGGGCGAGCAGCGCCAGCCAGGCCGCGAGGTAGGACGCCGCCGCCCCGCGCCACCCGGCGGTCAGCACGGTGAGGACCAACGCCCCGAGGCCGAGGAGCAGCGCGCCGACGGGGTTGCGGCCCGCGGCCGCGGCGTTCCGGGCGTTCATCGCGACGCCTCCAGCTTCGCCCGGTCCTCGGGCGGCAGGGCCGCCACGTCGGCATCCTGGCTGCGCTGCAGGGCGCGGACGTAGGCGACGATCGCCCAGCGATCCGCGGAGGGGATCATCTGGCCCATCCCGTACATCGCCCGGTGCCCCTGCGAGATCGCCCGGTAGAGGTCGTCCGCCGACGCCTGGCGCAGGCGTTCCGTGGTGAGCTGACCGGCCGAGGGGAAACCGCGCGCGACGATCATCCCGCGGCCGTCGCCGGAGGCGCCGTGGCAGGGCGTGCAGAAGATGCCGTAGCGCTCCCGACCGCGCGTCAACAGGCTCTCCGTGATGGTCGCCGGCTGGGGCGCCGCCTTGGCCGGATCGTTTCGCGGCACGGTGCCCGCCACCGGTTGCCGCATCGTCATCCCTTGCGGGAAGAAGTTGTTCTTGTCCCAGGTCCTGGCGCTGGGCTGCTCGGCCATGTTGGCTTCGCCGCAAGCCGCGAGCGGTGCGAGGGCGAGCAGGGCGAGGAGCCGTCTCATCGCGGCACCCGCCGGATGTCGAGGGGCCGTCCGGCCTCCGCGGGCAGCGCCGCGAGCTTGCGCACGATGCGGTCGGCATCGAAGCGTTCGCCCCGGGCTTCCGCGGAGAGGAAGTAGCGGTCGTCTGTCGCGCGCAGAAAGCCGGGAATGTTGAACGCCGGATGGTTGAGCCGCGGCAGGCGGTTCAGGATCAGCAAGGCGAGGTGGACGGCGATCGTCCCGCTCATCATCGCGAAGGACAGGCTCGGCACGACGAAGGACGGCCACGAGAAGCGCGGGCGCCCGCCGATCAGGAACACGTAGTCGTAGGCGGTCGCGTAGACGCACATGCCGTAGAAGGCGGCGCCGCCGGCGAGCGCGCCCAAGATCGCGTAGGCCCGGATCGAGCGGCCGGCGATGCCGAGCGTCCGGACCACGCGCGGCATCGGCACCGGGCCGTGGGCGCTGAGGTGGACGTGCGACGTGTCGAGTCCGGACAACGCGCTTACCGCCGCCGCGAGGTCGGCTTCCGAGGCGAAGGCGGCGCTGACGCCCCAAAGCGGCGCGTCCTGCGCTTCGTCGCGCTCTTCGGCGAGCGGTCGCATCTCGGACTCTCGCACGGCCTTTCGCTCGGCCGCAGCCGCAGCCGCAGCCGCAGCCGGCGTCACGGCGAGCGCCAGGCGCCGGCTTTCGGTGATCGAGACCGCCGGCAGGTAGCGCAGGAACAGCAGCAGGAGGGTGAGGAACAGCCCGACGGACCCCGCGAAGGTGGCAACGCCCCAGATCGTCTCGCTGTAGGCGAGGCGCGACGAGGGGAGGAAATCCTGGGCCAGGGTCACCACGAGCACCATCACGTGGTCGGCGTAGGCGCCGACCGCGACGAGGAGGCCGATCGCGGCGACGGCGAGCGTCGACCGGCGCATGCGGGCCGACCAGAAGGCCTGGGCCGGGATCAGCAGGCAGGCCACGACGGTCCAGAACGCCCAGGCGTGCTCCCCCGTCATCCGCCGGACCAGCACGCCACGTTCACGCGCGTCGCCATGTAGGAACGTCGAGAAGAACTCGGTCGCGTAGCAGTAGAGGCTGGCGCATCCGAGGCACAGCATCAGCCGGGCGAGGATTTCGAGGTGGCGGTCCGAGATCAACCCGTCGAGGCGGTAGACCGAGCGTACGAGCACCACCACCGCGGCGGTGACGCCGACGCCCGAGAACACCGCGTTGACCAGGAAGGTCACCGGCAGGATCGTGTCGTGCCAGCCGGGCATCACAGAGCCCGCGAGCATCACCGAAGCACCGGTCTGCAACGAGACAACCAACAGGACGCCGAGCAGCGCGATCGTACGGTAGGCCTGGACCCAGAGCTGCCAATGCGCCGCCGACCCGCGCCATCCGGATGCGACGATCCCGTAGGCCCGCGCCTTCAGCAAAGCACGCTTCCGGGAACGGCCGTGCGCCTTCTCCTGAGCCAGCGCATCCTCGACGGCGCGGTCGCGCAGCGATGCGAGATCGGGCAGCAGCCCGATGTACCAGAGGCTCACGCAGACGACGAGGTAGGAGACGATGTCGATCGCGTCCCAAAGGAGCGGCGAGCGGAACTGCGGCCAGAGGTCGTAGGTGTTCGGGTAGGGCAGGTTCCAGAAGAAGAACCACGGCCGCCCGAGATGGATGATCGGGTAGAGCCCGGCGGCGCAGGTGCAGAGCAGGGCGACCGTCTCGGCGATCCGGTTGACGGCGCCGCGCCACTCCGCGCCGAGCAGCAGAAGCACCGCCGAGACGAGCAGGCTTCCGCTGGCGACACCGATCCACCAATCGTAGCTCGCGATGTCCAGCGCCCAGACGACGGCGTTGTTGTTGCCCCAGATGCCGACGCCGGTGAAGAGCAGGTAGGCGAGCACGCCGCCGAACAGCCCGAGCAGGGCGAGCGCGCCGGCGAAGGCGATCCACCAGCGCCGGTTCGACGGATGCGTCAGCGGCACTTCCGCCACCGCACGGCCGATGCCGTGCAGCGTCGCGTCCTGCGCGATCAGGCCGGCACCGGAGGGTGGCTGGAGGATGGCGCCGGACATGCCGTCAGCCCTCCCTGGCCGCGGGCGCGAGGCTCGCGAGGTAGGTCGTCCGCGGGCGCGTGTTCAGGTCGCCGAGCAGGGCGTAATTGCGTCCGTCGCCCCGCGCCTTGTTAACTTGGCTTTCCGGATCGGACAGGTTCCCGAAGGTGATGGCGCGGGTCGGACAGGCGCCCTGGCAGGCGGTCTCGACGGTTCCGTCGGGGATCGGCGCGTGCGCGTCCTTGGCCGAGTCGATGCGGGCGGCGGCGATGCGCTGGACGCAGTAGGTGCACTTCTCCATCACGCCGCGGGCGCGAACCGTCACGTCCGGGTTGCGCTGCTGCTGGGCCACCGCGGGCATGTCGCCGGTGTAGTCGAGGTAGTTGAAGCGGCGGACCTTGTACGGGCAGTAGCTCTGGCACGTCCGGGTGCCGACGCAGCGGTTGTAGACCTGCAGGTTGAGGCCCTCGCTGTCGTGCAGCGTCGCCTCGACCGGGCAGCCGACCTCGCACGGCGCGTTCTCGCAATGCATGCAGGGCACCGGCTGGAAATGCGTGTCCGGCGCATCGAGATCGCCCGCGTAGTAGCGGTCGACCCGCAGCCAGCCCATCCAGCGGCCGCGCTCGACCTCCTCGCGCCCGACGACCGGGATGTTGTTCTCGGATTGGCAGGCTGTGATGCAGGCGTTGCAGCCGATGCAGGCGTCGAGGTCGATCGCCATCGCCCAGGCTGCGGTGGCGCCGCGCCCCGCAGCGGCGGGCTTGGGATAGAACGAGGCCAGTTCGTAGGCCTTGGTGTCGCCGACCGGCTCCGCGCCCTGACGCTGGACGCGGACGAGGTCCATGCCCTCCATCGTGCCGAGATCCTGCGTCGTCGCGGGCAGCCGGCGGCGGCCGGTCTTCTCCAGCGTCGCGCCCGCCAGCAGCCACGGGTCCACCGCCGGTCGCAGAGCGTTGGCGTCGTAGCCGAGGCCCCGCGAGAGGTGGTCGGGCACGTCGCGGCCGTAGCCGAGCGAGAGGCTGACCGTGTTCTCGGCTTGGCCCGGCGTGATCCAGGCCGGCCCCTCGATCGCGCGTCCGTCCGCCGCGATCCGCACGATGTCGCCGTTGGCGAGGCCGCGCCGCTCGGCGAGCTTCGGGCTGATGCCGACGACGTTCTCCCAGACGATCTTGGTGAGCGGCTTCGGCAACTCCTGCAGCCAGCCGAGGTCGGCTAGCGTCCCGTCCCAGACCGTCGGGTCCGGGCGGAACACCACCTCGATGGCATCGTCGCTTGACGGCGCCACGGTTGGCGCCGGCCCCGAGGCGGTCAACGCCATCGTTTCCGGCTTCGCGGCGCTGTCGGGCAGGAAGCCGCTGCGCAGGGCGTCCTCGAAGCGTGCCTGGAACGCGGTGTCGTCCTCCGACTCGCCGCGCATCTGCCGCTTCAGCAGGTCGAGGCCGTTCGCGATCGTTCCACGATCGAGGAAGGCCAGCATCTCGTTCGCGGAGCGACCGTTGTAGAGCGGCGCGACCGTCGGCTGCACCAGGCTGACGGTGCCGTCGAGCGAGCGGGCGTCGCCCCAGGATTCGAGCGGATGCGCCAGCGGCAGGTGCCAGTCCGAATGGGCCGCGGTCTCGTCGTAGTAGAGCCCGGTGTGGATTTTGAGCGGCACGCGCTCCATCGCCTGCGCGAACCCCAGGGCGCCCGGCGCCTCGTAGACCGGGTTCACGCCGAGCACGATCAGGGTCTCGACCGAACCCTCCGCCATGGCCGTGCTGAGGTCGCGGAGCGCTCCGGCGCCGATCGCCTGGGCCGGCGCGGTATGGCGGACCGTCGTGCCGGCATTGCCCAGCGCGCCGTTCAGCCGGTGGACGAGCGCGTGCAGCTCCGGCGACCCGCACAGGCCCGCAGTGACGATGCCGGCGCCGCGGGCTTCGTTCAGCGCCGCGGAGGCACGCTTCAGCCAGGCTTCGGAGGCGCCGTCGGCGGACGACGCCGAACCGCCCTCAATGAGGCTCAGCAGGTCCCGCGCGAGCGCTTCCATGCGGGCTCCCGGGACCGCCACCGCGTAGTCGGCCTTGGCGCTCGTCAGGGTCGGCGTCGCCGCCGCGGCATGCAGGGTGAGGAGGTGTCCGGCCGCATAAGACGCCTTGCGCGCCTCGCTCCAGCGCCGCGACAGCCCGACCTGGCCGGGGCCGAGATCGAGGATGTCGCCGTCTAGCGCGACGATGGTCCGTGCGCTTGTAAAGTCGAGGAGCGTCTCGACCGGACGGCCGAAGGCGCGCTTGGCCCCGTCGTACAGGCTGTCGCGCGCGACGCCTGCGCTGACGTACCAGCGCATCGCCGGATAGGTCTCCCGCATCCGTGCGATCTCGGCCTGGAGCGACGGCGAGGTCACGGGACCGGTGAGGAGGGCGAGGCCTTCGCCGCCCTTGGCCTGCCAGACCGGCATCTGCGCGAGCATCGCGCCCTGGAACGCCGCCCAGGAACTCGGCCGCCCGATATGCTGGACGGCCTGCGAGCGGAACGGGTCGTAGAGGCCCAGCACCGAGGCCTGCGCCAGAATGTCGGTGCCGCCCCGACTCCAGGGATGGTCGGGGTTGCCCTCGATCTTCAGCGGCCGGCCGTTGCGGGTGGTGACGAGGATGCCGTTGGCGAACCCGTCGAACAGCGCCGACGAGGCGTAGCTCAAGGGGGCGCCGGGAACGATCCGCTCCGGCGCGTTGACGTAGGGCAGCTCGTTGTGGCGCCCGTCTCCGGAATCGCAGGCCGACAGGCCGGCGAGCGCGAAAGAGGCCGCCATCAGCTTCAGGAACCCGCGCCGCTCCGGCGCCGCTGCGAGCCGCGCGGCGGCCGGGAACTCGGCTTCGAGGTAGCTGCGGAACTCGGCGGTGTCGCCGACGGCGTCGAGGCTGCGCCAGAAGGCCGGCCCGTCGCCGGACGCGAGGCGGGCGCGGATCGCGCCGATGTCGTGGTGCCCGGTCATGTGCGGTCCGTCTCCATCAGCGATGACAGATCGCGCATTCGGTGAGGCGCTCACCTCCCTGAATGTGGTTCTTGGCGACGAGTTCCGGCCCGAGCGTCGCCTGGTTCGCGGGCGGCTTCCACGTCATGTTCCAGACCTGGTCCTGCGGGCGCACGTACTTCGCCGGGTCGCGGTGGCAATCGAGGCAGAACTGCATCTCGAAGGCGTTGGCGCGGTAGGTCATCTGCATGCTGGTGACGTCGCCGTGGCAGGTCGAGCAGCCGATCCCCTTCGTCACGTGCACGGAGTGGTTGTAGTAGACGTAGCTCGGCAGCTTGTTGAGGCGCACCCATTGCAGCGGCTCGTCGCGGGCGAAGCTGTCGCGCACCGGCTTGAGCATGTCCGACCCGGTCCAGATCTGCGAATGGCAGGTCATGCAGGTATGGGTCGGCGGGATGCCGGCGGTGGCCTGCGTCTCCACCGTGGTGTGACAGTAGCGGCAGTCGACCCCGAGCTCGCCTGAATGGTGCTTGTGGCTGAACGGCACCGGCTGGGCCGGCGCGATGCCGACGCCGGTGACGTAGTCCGATCGGACGATGCCCGCGGCGACGATCGGGATTCCGGCGAGGCACGCGACGCCGGTGAGCAGGGCGAGCCGATAGATCGCGTCGGCGCCGGGTGAGAACAGCTGCGCCATCAGCCCACGGCCCGCTCGGACCGGAACCGGTGGATGTCTTCGGTGGGTCGCGTCGCCAAGATGTCAGAACTCTGCGTTTCGATGCCCCCGAACCGCCGACGAAGCATGACCCGTTCCGCGGTGTCGATGCAATGCGACGCAGGTTCGCTCTTGCCCGATCGACGGTCGGCTCTATGGAAGAATTCCAAGCTGAACGACAGGGGGCGATTGGCCGCGTTCACCGGCTGAGCGGGTCGCGTGCGGTGGCGCGCTTTGCGCCGGCCCGAAGAGCGCCTATGCGCTCCGATGCGGCCTGCGATCAGGCGGTCGCTCGGGACAGCCGATGCGGACCCTTTCGACCACGTGAGCGGCCATGGAGCCTGATCCGATCGTCCTCGCCTGGCGTGCGGCGCGCGGGCGCCATGTCGCCGCGGTCGCGCTGGCGCTCGGCCTCGGCGGCCCGCTCTGCATCCTCGCGCTGCTCTGCCTGCGCGACCTCGTCCACACCCTCGGCCACGACGAGGCCACGGCTTTGGTGTTCCTGCGCGTCGCGATCCCCCGCGTCGCGGACGACCTCGTCCTGTTCCCGGGTTGGAGCCTGGCACCGCTCGACCTCGAGCGCGCCGCCTTCCTCGGCCTTTCGGCTTGCGCGATCGCGCTCGCAGGCCTCGGCTGGTTCGTCGCCATCCTGTCCTTCTCGGCGCAGGGACGCGCCGTCTTCCGCCTGCGGGAGGCCGCGACCGCGGCGATCCTCGAGGCGCCCCCGGGCGCCCGCGAGGAGGCGCGCGGCCTCGCCGGCCTCCTGGGGCAGACGCTCGGCCGGATCGACGGCCTGCTCGCCATCGGCATCCTCGTCCCGGCGATGGCGCTGGGCGCGATCCTCGTCGCCCTCGGCTTCGCGGCGCTCGCCGCGCCGCGCCTCGTCCCCGCCACGGCGGTGGGATTGTTCGCGGCGGCGCTGGCGCGCGAGCTGATCCTCCGCCGCTCGGCCGCGCGCGGCGCGCTCCGCCTGCGGTCGAGCGCGCTCGCCGAGCGGACGCTCGGGGACCTCGTACGGCGGATGCCGGCGGTGCGGATTCACGGCTCCGCGACCCTCGAGCGCGCCCGCATCGCCGAGAAGGCGGCGGCGGCCCGCGCGGCCCTGGCCCGGGCCGAGGCGAAGCTCGCCTACGCCCGCGCGCCTTCGCTCGCCCTGGCCATCATCCTGCCGGCGTTGGCGGCCGGCGCCGCCCTGTGG